>DAINCT010000190.1:0-7139 GCA_036732245.1 Chloroflexota bacterium
CGCCATTGCCGATCACCACGAAGCGGTCAGGGATGTCAGTCACTCAACAACTTCCGAAGGCCGATGGTCGTCCCCCTCGATAGCGTTGACCGAACACGAGCTGCGATAGAGCTCGAGTTGTCAAATACGTCAGCGCGCGCGAGCACCATAGTTCGGCCCTTCTCGACAAAAATATATGGCCGAACTGTCGTCCAGCCACCCACGATGATACCCCCCGATTCCCCCCGAAACAAAACGCGATATCCACATTTGTCAATAGTAGGCGTGTACAATTGAGCGGCGTAGCTACGAATTGGGGAGATCCACGCGAGCATGGAAATCGTTAGAGCCCACTCGATGGGCTTTTGTTTTGGAGTTCGTGACGCGATCGAAATCGTGCGCGATCTCGGTAAATCCGGGACGACCGTTTACACACTCGGGGCCATCGTCCACAATCCGCAAATAGCGGAAGAACTCGAGAAGATCAATGTCCACGTGGTCGACGGCATTGACGAGGTGCCGGTCGGCAGTATGATCGCGATTACGGCCCACGGTGCTCCGCCGGACCTACAACAAAGGGCTGAAGAACGCGGCCTCAAGGTCATCGACACCACCTGTCCGCTCGTCACTCGGATTCAGAAGACGGCCTACGACCTCGTGCAGCAGCGGTATTCCGTGCTGGTCTATGGCGATGCGAGTCACAAAGAGGTGAAAGGCATCGTCGGTTGGAGTGGTGGCAAGGCCCGTGTGATTCGATCTATGGACGATCTCGAGGGGTGGGAGCCCACTCGCCGGGTAGCTTTGATTTCTCAGAGTACCTCCAATGTGGAGAAGTTTATCGCCCTTTCTCGCGATCTGGTGGGCGAGATGGTCTCGCGTGGAGTGGAGATTCGTGTCATCAACACTATTTGTAAGCCTACCAAGGACCGACAACACGCGGTGCGTGAACTAGCACAGGATGTCGACGTCGTCATCGCGATCGGCGGCGAAGCAAGTGCCAATACGAGGAAGCTTGTGCAGGCGGCGAAGGAAGAGGGGACCAGGGCCTATCAGGTCGAGCGTCCCTCCGATCTGCGGTCCGACTGGTTTGAAGACGCCGGACGCGTGGGCGTCACTGCCGGTGCTTCGACTCCCGACTCGGTGATTGACGAGGTCGAAGCGCGGATCCGGTCGTTCGAAGCGCTGCGACCGGCGCTCGTCTGATCCGCGACGGCGGCTGATCGCGTGATCTTTAGCGACAGGTGCGCCGGCTTCATCCGCGCAGCAGTAATCGGTCTGCTGTTGGGAGCTGCACTGGCGGGTGGTCCTAGCACGTTCGTACACGCCGACACTCCCACGCCCACGGTGGACCTCACGCCGGAGAGCACAACCGTGATTCTTCCCACCTCACTTCCTACCTGGACGCCCGTACCGAGTCCCACGTCGGTTCCGTTTCCGCGCATCACGGCCAGGGCAGAGAAGCCCTCGGTCCATAAACGGAGCCAACGTAAACCGCGACCGACGCCGACGGTAACGCCCACTGCCGCGGCCGAAAAAACTCCCCGGAAGCATACCAAACACCATCACGCAGCACACAAGAAGCGGTCCGCGACTCCCACTCCCACGGCAACGCCCACCGCTACCCCGGCGTACAACCTGGCTGCGGAGGATTCGGTCGCTCCGGTCACCTGTAATGGCCCGCAGCGTGCCGACAGCACGCATCCGTTTCTCACGCCGCCCTACCACGGGTCCACGGCCATCGTGTCCATCTTCGACCACGATTCACCCAATTTCTTGCAGGATGGACTGACCGTCGCAACGACGGGAGTCCAGGCGGTGCCGGACTCGGCGCATCACCGTACTGATTTTCCGGCGTACTGGAGTAGCTCGCTGCGCCAATACCTCGACTACGACGGTCACAACGGATACGACTACGACCTGTCATATCAGTCGGTCTACGCCGCCGCAGCCGGGAAAGTATTGTTTGCGGCATTGGAGTATCCCGACGCTCCTGACCATGGGTACGGCAATATGGTGATGATCGATCATCACAACGGCTATGTCACGCTATACGGCCACTTCAGCAAGCTACTCGTAAAAGTGGGACAAAAGGTCAAGCGTGGGCAGAAGATCGGAATTAGCGGCAACACCGGACACTCGACCGGACCGCACCTGCACTTCACCGTGTTTCACAATTGCACTCCAACCGATCCATATGGCTGGTCTGGTGGGGGCCTGGATCCCCTGGTGTCGTATCAGGGCGAATCGTCGACCTACTTGTGGGAGCATGCTCCAGCAATCTCGAACCCGCTCCCCGGCTGGCCGGGGCTGGCGTCTCTGGCAGCGGTACCGGGTGCGCGTCGCCTCGTGCTGCGCCTCCCGTCAACCCGCCTGGGGACCAGTGTCTTCGAGCGCAGTCTTCACGCCCGGGCTGAGCGGGTCGTGAGCTCCCTTCTCAGCCTGGGCGTTCCAGCCAAGATCGACATGTTGCGGGGAACAGTCGACCTCTCGTCGGCTGTTGCGGCTTCGGTCGAATATCGACTACCGTTCGTTCTCTCCATCGAATCTCCCGACAGCGTCGACGGCACCAAATCGGACGTATTGGCTGCTCTAGCCCGCGCTGAACTGTCTACCGCGAAACATCGTGCACCTCTTGCCCATTCGCGTTCTTGGACAGGATATCTGGTCAAGCTCGCGGGACGCACCGTGCTGGTGGGCAGCGGGACCAAGGGGCGTCAGGTCGCTTTGCGGCTTCCCCGCGGATCTCGTCGAACCGGTACCGAGCACTTGCATGCTGATGCCGGCAACGGATTGTACGCGGTCGATCTCGGCAAGCTCACCAGCCGGCAATATCGCGCCGTCGCCAATGCCCTGCGCGGCCCAATAGCAACACCGGCGCGCAGCATAACAAAGCAACGCGGGTCGTCGGCCCGAGTCGTGAGGCGTACTGCCGAGCAACGTGGGAGCAGCGCACCGGGGTTGATCTTCCCCGGGATCGTTCTTGTACTCGTGCTGGCCGGTGCGGCGGCCCTTCGACTCAGAAATCGCCCATCCGCCGAGAGCGACCCCGGTGGGGCGTCATGAGGAGCGCGCCGGCGTCGTCGAGGCTACGGATAAGAACGAGCTACCTCGGGTACGTGTGACATGAGCGCACGGTATCTCGTGGTCGACCTCGGTGGTTCCCGTGCACGGGTGGCCACGGCCGACGATGAACTCGCTTTGTCCGGCCGGGTGGAGGAATCTACCGACCACAGTCGAGGTCCGGATAGCGTGGTCGAGCAGTTGGTAAAACTGAGCAGGCAATCCTGCGACAGAAGCGGTATTCGTGTTGCTGATATCCAGTTGCTGGTGGTCGCTAGTCCGGGACCGCTCGATACCACTGCAGGTATCGTGTTCGATCCCCCCAACCTGCTGGGATGGAAAGCGGTGCCGCTGCGCGACATGTTGATGGCCGCGCTTGGCGTGCCGACTGTCATCGTCAACGATGCGAACGTCGCAGCCCTTGGCGAGTTTCACTTTGGTGCTGGGCGCGGCACGCGCAATCTGGTGTACCTCACCATCAGCACCGGAATTGGGGGAGGGGTCGTCGTGAATGGCTCCCTGCTCGCGGGCACAACCGGGAGTGGCGGAGAGTTGGGGCACATGACGATCGATCGCAACGGACCGCTCTGTCCGTGCGGCAATATCGGATGCCTGGAGGTTCTTGGCTCCGGTCGGGCCATTGCTCGCAGGTACGCCGAAGGACTGGCGGCTCAGAGCGGACAAGCATCGACCGGCGTCGCACTGTCGGCGCAAGACATCGCTCGGCGTGCAGCCACGGGTGATCAGATGGCCCGCGAGGTGTTCGACGATGCGATGAGGGCCGTCGGCACCGGTGTCGTCAACTGCGTCAATATCTTCAATCCGGACGTGGTCGTGCTGGGCGGAGGAATCACGAACGTGGGCGAACGCCTGTTTTCTCTGGTCCGAGAGATGGTCGGTCGATATGCTTTACCTCGACCGCGCGCCGGTGTTAGCGTTGTCCCCGCCCAATTGGGACCCGATGTGGGGTTGATCGGCGCTGCCGGATTCGCACGGGCTGCCGGCCGTGCTTCCTCCAGCTAGCGCTGCGACGGCCCGCGCTGCAGGAGGACCTGGGGGGTCCCCGTTTGGGGATGGGAGACGACATCGAGGGGTGCGCGGAACACGCTCATTGCATCCGGATCGTGCAGAATGTCTTCCGGCGCACCCTGTGCTTGTATCGATCCGGCGTCCATCACCACAATCGTATCGAAGTGGAGAGCTGCCAGGTTAAGGTCATGCATGACGGCCAGGATGCCCATGTCACGCACCGAACGTAGGGCCTGAAGAAGCTCAAAGAAAGCGTGCTGGTGGTGTAAATCGAGATGAACGGTGGGCTCGTCCAGCAGCAGATACTCAGTACCCTGCGCCATGGCCATTGCAAGTGCCACACGTCTCTGCTCCCCGCCGCTCAGTTCGTTGAAGCGCTCGCGGCGCAGAGACGTCGTCTCTGTCGCATCCATCGCCTGTCCCAGCGCTGCGCGATCGAGCGTGGATAGGGGGCGAAACAGTCCCGTGTACGGGGTGCGTCCCAGAGCGACCATCGACTCCACCGTCAGGGCGAGCGACGGATCGACGTGCTGCGGAACCACGGCGATCTTGCGCGCCAGGTGCCTGGGAGAGGAGGCCCCAAGCGCTCGACCGTCGATGCTTACCGCGCCCTGCACGGGCCTCAGCGCACCACTGAGCAGTCGGAGCAGGGTGGTCTTTCCGGAGCCGTTGGGTCCGACCAGAGCCACGGTGTCACCTGGAGTCAGGGAAAGTGACACGTCGCGTACCGCGAAACTGGCCCCATACGCGAACGACAGGTTCCGTGCACACAGTCCTCGGTCAGAGGTCATAGGTCTGTCTGGTGCGGCGCAAGAGATGCAAAAAGAAGGGGGCGCCGACCACTGCAGTCATGATTCCGAGCGGGATCTCGGTGGGAGCAGCAACTGTCCGGGAAATGAGATCAACCAATACGACGAAGACTGCGCCACCGATCGCGGCCGCAGGCACCAGGGTCCGGTGCGCCGGGCCGAAAACCAGCCGCGCCGCATGGGGAACCACCAGGCCAACGAAGGCGACGATGCCGGCGAGCGCCACGGCCAGGCCGGTCAACAACGATCCCAGGAGGAGAGCCGCGACCTTTACCTTTTCTACCGGGACCCCGAGGTGCGTCGCTTGCTCTTCGCCCAGAAGAATTACGTCCAGGCGAGGAGCCATTATCGTGGCTATGCCAACTCCGATCAGCACGCAGGGGCCGGTGAAGGCGAGTTGTTGGTAGCGGCTTATATCGATTCCGCCCATTGTCCAGAGAGTCACCTGATTGACTCGATTTGTTGTGATCATCACAAATGACGTAACGGAGATCAAAAACGAACTCACGACGAATCCGGCAAGGAGCAGCGTGACTATCGGCGTGCGCCCCGCCGTGCGCGCCAACCAATACACGAAAGTGACCGTCGCGACCGCGCCGATAAACGCCGCCGCTTGCACGGGACCGAAGCCGAGGACCACGAATTGCAGGGGAATCGCGAGTGACAGAGCCACTCCTAGCTGTGCGCCGGCGGACGTGCCGATGACATATGGGTCGGCCAGAGGATTGCGCAGCACACCCTGGAACAGCGTGCCCGCCACGCCCAGAGCGGCGCCTACCAGCGCGGCCGCCACGACGCGTGGCAGACGGATGGACCATACCAGTGACTCGTCGATGGCCGAAAAATGCATGCCGATGAAGTGGAACCCGAGATTGTAGGCCAGAATGCGTAAGACGGCGTCGGGCGCCACCGACACGGTGCCGTAGAGCGTTGCGAGCACCATGACGGCGCCCAGGATCACCGGGAGAATGCACAGTCCCGCAGCCGACACGGAGACCCGACTGTGCGGTGGACGCGAAAGGGCGGAATGAGCCAAGGAAGAACGATGGCTTTCTAGCGAACGGGGCGGAAGCGTATCGGCCCTAAAGGCAAAGAGGCAGCATCAGAGTACCATAGGGTTGCGAGCACGCTCGGTGCACGCACATACTTCAAATATCAGTAAGACAGCGTTATTCGGACGAAGAGTCCGTGCATCACAAAGGAGTAACACAGTGACAATGTTTGGACGAATGAACACCATTCTTCAGTCCAAGATGAGCAAGGTCCTCGACAAAGCTGAGGACCCGAACGAGACTCTGGACTACTCGTACGAAAAGCAGGTGCAACTGTTACAGAACGTGCGCCGGAGCCTGGCGGATATGGTGACGTCGAAACGACGTTTGCAGATGCAGCACGACAAACTACAGACCGACCTGGCGCGCCTCGACCAGCAAGCAAAAGATGCGCTGGCCGCGAATCGAGAGGACTTGGCCCGTCTTGCATTGCAGCGTAAAGTGGCGATGCAGCAGCAGATAGAGAATCTCGACACTCAGGTCGCGCAGCTCGAAACTCAGCAGCAAAAGCTGACCGACGCGGAACAGCGTCTGCAAACGAAGATCGAGACCTTTCGCTCGACCAAGGAGTCGATCAAGGCGCAGTATACGGCTTCACAGGCGCAGGTACAGATCAGTGAGGCCGCCACGGGGATCTCTGAGGAAATGGCCGACGTGGGCCTGGCAGTCCAGCGAGCGCAGGATAAGACCGAGCAGATGCAGGCCAGAGCCTCGGCGCTTGATGATCTGGTGGAAACAGGCGCTCTCTCGGATATGTCGGGCGGTGGCGACGATATCGATCGGCAATTGTCGCAGCTTGGCTCCGGGAATGAAGTCGACGCACAGCTTGCGGCGATGAAGGCGCAGCTTGGTACAACCGATCAGAAGCAACTGGAGGCGGGAAAGTGATCGTGCGAATCAGCGGGACCGGGCAGTTCGAGCTGGATGATTCCGGCGTGCGTGAACTCGAACGCCTGGACACCGAGCTCACGGAAGCCTTGCACGGCAGCCAGGAGGAGAAATTCCACCGGGTGCTCGCGCAGACCATTGCGTTCGTGCGAGAACGCGGCAAGTCGGTTGCCGACGAGCGCGTGGTGGGTTCCGAAGTGATCATCCCGCCGGAGGACGTCACGATGGAAGAGGCTCAACAGTTCTTCACGGACGAGGGACTGATGGCGCCCCTGCCCGCCTGACGATTTAGTTGTCGAGTGGTATGCCCCACAGGGCATAC
>DAINCT010000191.1:0-7137 GCA_036732245.1 Chloroflexota bacterium
CAGCGGCTTCCAGCCGCGCAATCGATTCCTGATACAGGCTGATTTGACGGAAAGTTGCCCCTTTGTCCTCTTCATCGGCCGAGACGAAGTGTGTATATGTCCCGGTGTGATGCAACGACGAAAAGGAACTCCTGACTGAGCGCATGAAATCGACGGCGTCGGACGGCGCGATCCCGGCACGGGCCAGGCCGGTGTCCAGCTTGAGGTGATACTCGATCTCACGCCCGGCTGACCGTTCCTGCAACCGCGCCGCTGCATCAAGCGACGTAAGAGTAGGTGTGAGCCGATGATCCCAGATGCCTTCGGCTTCGGCCGCGCTAAAGGGCCCGAACACCAGGATAGGAGCATTGGCCCCGCTCTGACGCAACTCGACTCCCTCTGCCACCGTGTAGACCGCCAGCCAGCTTGCACCGTGTTGCAGCGCGGTACGTGCGACGGCCGTCGCTCCGTGTCCGTAGGCATCGGCCTTCACCACGGCCATGACGGCGGCCGGGGCCGCATGTCGGACCAGTCGGCGGACATTCTGCGCCACCGCGTCCAGGCTCACTTCAGCCCGTGTGGCCCGTCCTCCCCAGTCGCCGTGCGAGATGGTTCGTGGGAAGTGGTTACTGCGTGGTGAGCGCGTCGTCCTCTCCCTCTTCGACCATCAGGAGACGCACGATGTCGGCCTCGCCGATGGTGCCGACCACTCGACCGCTTTCGACCACGACCACGATCCTGGTCTCTTCGTCCACCATGATGGTTGCTGCATCGTCTACGTCTGCATCCGGGTCAATAGAGAACACCTTGGTGGTCATGATGTCGTTCGCCGTAACCCCGAGCGCCCGGCGCATCTCCTCGTCCTGCCGGCGCGTTTCAAACGGGATCACACCGCCGAGAATCCCCAGGAAAGTGGGGCCGTGCACATGTGCGTGCTTCACAATCAAATCGGACTCGGTTACGATGCCGATCAGCTCGCCTGAGTCGCCCGTCACGGGAGCGCCACGTACACCGTTTTCGACCAGTCGCCGCGCGATCTGACCGACCGGAGTAGAGCGTGTGATGGTGATCGCCGGCGCCATCATCAATTCGCGAACCTTCATGAGGCCTCTTTCTCCCCCAATATGGATTGTCGCGCAGGAGCCAGGATCGGTAAGAGATCGCTTGCCAGCATTCCGACATCCCCCTGCTGTGCGCGCCACAGGTCACCGGCGCAGCCGTGCAGAAACACGCCACATCTCGCCGCGTCCCATGGTGCCGAGCCCTGAGCCAGCAAACCACCGATAATACCTGTCAGCACATCGCCGGTCCCTGCCGTGGCTAGATTTGGACCTCCACTAAAGTTAATTGCGATTTCTCCGGTGGGAGATGCCACAACGGTGCGCGCCCCCTTCAGCACGACCGTAACGCCCCATTGCAACGCGAAACGACGTGCGACGCCGATTCGATCCTCCTGGATCGCTTGAATCTGCAGGCCTGTCAAGCGCGACATCTCTCCCGGATGTGGGGTGACTACCACATTGGATAATCCCTCGTGCCAGCCAGGAATGTTGGCAACTGCGTTGAGACCATCGGCATCGATGACCCCCGGCGGGCTGTGGGGACGCCGCAACAGTTCGAGCAAGCTCCGTACAAGCTGGATTGTGGACTCCGAGAGTCCCATGCCCGAGCCCAGCACGAAAGCGCTTGCCTTATCGAAGCTCTCGGTGATTTTTCCGAGGCCGTTGGGCCCCAGCTTCCCGTCCACGTCGGGCAATGGTAAGAAAATTGGTTCCAGCGCGTGCGAGGCGACCGAAGACTTGATTCGGTCGGGGATCGCCAATTCGACCAGGCCCGCTCCAGCCCGGTATGCGGCAAGTGACACCAGGACGGGCGCTCCCGAAAAGTCGTGCGAACCCGTTACGGCGAGCACTCGCCCGCTTGAACCCTTATTGGCTTCGTAGCCCCTCTCGGGCAGCAGAGTCGCGACTGTCTGCGAATCCGTGAGCGACTGTGGGACTGTTTCGCCTAGCTCCTCGGGTATTCCGGCATCTGTTAGGTACAGGGACCCTACATACGCGGACCCGGGGTACAACACACATCCCAGCTTCACAAATCCCATGCAGAGCGTCCCGTCCGCCAGGAACGCCTGGCCCAACACCTTCCCGCCGTCCGCCTCGACGCCCGTCGGTATATCGACTGCCAGAGCACGTGTCGAAGAGCCGCGGGTTGTGTTTGCGCAGCTCACGATAGTGGCCAGTTCGCCTTCCACCGTGCGCGACTGTCCGATGCCAAGCAACGCATCCACGATTAGTGCGCTTGTGCCTGCCAGCAAGCGTAGGACCAATCGATCCGGATCGTCTTCCGCACGCACCACGTACCCGTCAAACGGTGAGGCGTCAGGTCGCTTGAAAGTGTAGACCGACACGTGCCGGCCGCGGGCAGCCAGGAGTGCGGCGGCAACGAGACCATCGCCGCCGTTGTTCCCGGGTCCCACCAGGAGCAAAATCGTACCGTGCCCCGCCATCTGCTCCGCCTTCGCGGCCAACGCTGTGCCGGCGTTCTGCATTAAACGGTCGAGAGTGATTCCTCGATCCACGCAGCTCTGTTCGATGGTTCGCATCTGCTCCGCCGTAACGAGCTTCACGGCGATGTCTCAATCCATCCGACGACCACCACCACGGCATCGGAACGAGAGTGGGTGATACTGACATCGAATCCGGAGAACCCCATGCTTTCAGCGATCTTTGCTGCTCGGCCGTGTAGGTGAACGTGTGGTTTCCCTCGGAAATCCGGCAGAACCTCTATGTCGCGCCACCGAATATGGCGCACGCCTATCCCCAACACTTTTGACGTCGCCTCCTTCGAGGCAAATCGGCCTGCTAGTCGCTGTGCCTTGCCGCGGCAGTACGCCAGTTCGGCCTCGGTATAGACACGATTGAGGAACCGATCGCCCCAACGGGCGCGCGCCTGCGCAATGCGCTCGATTTCGATCACGTCTATTCCGGTGGAAAGGGTAACCGTCACGCCACTCCCGTTCCATGGCCACCCAGCGTGGCGACCAACATCGCTACCAACATAACAGGGACGGCAGCGCCCAGAGTCACGAGCGAGTAGACGGCTGCCAGGCCGAGCGCGGGAAGCCAGGAGCCGGTCCGCACGGTCCCGTTCGCCTCGCGCCACGACCGAAATGCCGTTCGTTGCACCACGTACGAAACGATGGCCATGCCGCCGCCGAGAACTCCCGTCGCATCCCCGTTCACGCCCTGTCCGCGGGCGCTCGCCGGGTTCAGGAGCAGTAAGATGACGATGCCCACCGCAAAGACGCCGATAGACGCTATGATCAACTCCCGCGCTTTCTGTGGATCGATCGTGTGGAGTCGTTGCAAGTTGCGGATCGTGAGAACCGCGCCGCCGGCAGGCAGGATCAGCGTGATGAGCGACACGCGGAGCGGAGACCAGGGCGTCCCCGGATTCGACACACTTCGAGCTAAACGCTGCACAATGAAGGCTGCACTTTCGGCTGGTTCGCCGCCCGCTTTTGGGGTGGTCAATGGATCAAGGGGGCGCGGATAGCCTGTCCTCGAGGACGATTAATGAAAACAGCATACCTCGTAACCGGTCAACCAGGCATTGGAAAAACAACGCTCATTCGTCAGGTGGTGAGTACCATGCGAATGCGCGCTGCGGGTTTCTACACCGAGGATTTGCAGAGCAGCGGAATGCGTGAAGGCTTCAGAATCGTCACACTTGAAGGCGATATTGCACTGCTCGCGTCGGGTGGTCACCCGGGTCCTATTCGGGTATCAAAGTACGGAGTGGACCTACAGGAGTTGGAGCGCGTGGGGGTGGCAGCGCTGCAGCGCGCGCTTGATCGCGGACACGTGTTGGTCGCCGACGAGATTGGGAAAATGCAACTTTATTCCCGGCCATTTCGACAGACCGTGCTCGAAGCCGTGCGATCCGGGCACCCAATGCTGGGCACGATCATGTTGGGGCGAAATCCGTACGCCGATCGGGTGAAAGCACACCGCAACGTTGAGATTTTGACGCTCTCGAGTGAGAACCGGAACGAGTTGCTCACTTTTCTCAGGTCAAAATTTGTGTAGATCCTCCTTCACGGTGTCGGCCAGGCGGGTATGAAGTCTCGCCGGTTTAGCCACCGCTTCCCAGGACGGCGCTACCTCAATTGGGACGACTTAGAGACAGGTCTGTCGGTGCGCCGACGGACTGCACGTTCAGTGGGAGGGCATGAGTCAGCCGTCCATCCAGGAAAAGCTGAATCTGATAAATGCCGGGGCGTGCGAGCGGCAAATTATTGAACTGAATCACGAGATTCGTGTCCGCGCCCGGCGTGTCCACATCCATATCAAATTCCGGGGCTTCATCGGTCAGAACTTGCTGTCCGACGGGATCGACCACGCCGAATCGGACCGAGTAGTTGCCGTGATCTAGACTCAGAACGGCCACGGCGAAGAAAGGCGGCGTGACGCCCGGGATTTGCGCCATATTCATCTGGCTGAATATGCCCAGGACACTGAGTTTGCCGTCCTGGCTGGTGAGCGCGTAGTCGCAAAGTACTGCCAGTTTGACTGCGGTATTCATGTGCACCTCGTGCCACGATTCTATCGCCAATAAAGAAAACGCGCGGTGCAATACCGCGCGTCTCGGGGAAGTCTCTCATTCTCGCGTGCTGAGCCCGAGCCTTCCCTATTCAGTTGTCCCGTCCAATAAATACAACGCACCAAGAGATTGAAATGTAACGGAACTTGGCGCAATCACGGTCATTACACTCGTTCGATGTTCGCTCCCAGCATTCGTAACCGTTCGTCGACCCGCTCGTACCCGCGGTCGATGAGTTCGATCCGATCGATCTCGCTCTGTCCGGTCGCTATCAGCGCGGCCATCACGAGGGCAATTCCCGCGCGGATGTCCGGGCTCACGAACTCACGTCCCCTCAGGCTGGATGGGCCGGTAATGACTGCCCGGTGTGGGTCGGCCAGGACGATCGAGGCGCCCATCTCTCTCAGCTTGTCGACGAAAAACATGCGCCCTTCGTACATCCAGTCGTGCACCAGCGTCATGCCGCCGGCTTGCGTCGCCAGCACGATAAAGATGGACGCCAGGTCCGTGGGAAACGCGGGCCAGAGCCCGGTTTGAATCTTCGCGATTGCTCGCAGATTCGCGGGCCGAATTCGCATCGTGGTTCCGTCGAGCTGGAAATCGACTCCCATCTTTTCCAGCACCAGGAGGATCATGTCCAGGTGCTGCGGGATCGCATTCCGAATAGTCACGTCGCCCCCGGCCGCGGCCGCCAGTGCGGCAAAGGTTCCAGCCTCGATATGGTCCGGCCACACTTCGGCCGATGCTCCACGGAGATCTTTACGGCCGCGGATACGCAGTACGTTGCTTCCGGTCCCCTCGATATCCGCGCCCATGCCCGTCAGTAGATGGGCGAGATTCTCGATATGTGGCTCGCTGGCGGCGTTCGCGATCACGGTCGATCGTGGCTGGGCCGCCGCCAACAACATCGCGTTCTCTGTGGCCGTTACTGACGCCTCGTCGAGAAATATGGATACGTCATTCGTCACAGTCGAAGCTTCGGCACCGTAAGAGTCGTCCCGCAATTCGAAGGTTGTCCCCAGAGCCTCCAGCGCTCGCACGTGCGTGGCGATCGAGCGCGTTCCTATCGCGTCGCCCCCCGGATGGTGCATGTTGGCACGGCCGAAGCGTGCCAGCAGAGGCCCCATCAGGACGATCGACGCTCTCAGGCGCTCGACCAAATACTCGGGAGGGTGGTATGAGCGTGCGCCCGAACAATTAATGCGTAAACGGTTGGACGATACCTGTTCCACTTCCGCCCCGAGTTCACGCAGGATCGACGCCATGGTAACGACGTCTGCAATGCCCGGCACGTTGTCGAGAAAGCAATCGTCGTCGGTAAGCAGGCAGGCTGCCATCATCGGTAACACGGCGTTCTTGTTCGCCGCCACCGAAATTTCTCCGGACAACGGCCGGCCGCCTTGAATAATGAACTTTGACATGAAGTTCCCCCCCGAAGTCGTGTGGAGTGATTCTAGTCCGAGCCGTTTGGTCGAGTGATCGTGGGCACGATCGGTGCCGGGCTCTGGCGCGACAGGTCTTGGGGTTTATAAGAGATAGGTCAGCGCAAGGCCGATGAAGCTCCCGGCGGCGCCTGCGCTCAGATTGACCCAATCATTGTCGAAACCGGGAAAGCCGTACAGGTACGAGGTGGAAGAAGAACAGCGCGGGTGTATCGCGTCCTCAGTTTCTTCACCGCAGGTTGAGCACCAGCGCCGTTCCTGAAGGGACGATCCCAACAGGGAGTCAACCAGCCCTCCCAGAGAGCCGGCCAGCGCTATGGCGGCGGCCTGAGACGGTCCAATGACGCCAGTGATCAGGCACGCGACCGTGACGGCAGTCGCCCCGCCCACGGAGGCGGCGAGACCTGGGACAGTAATTCCTCCTGAGGTCCCGGCCGGCACCCGCCGGCCGGTGAGCGCGTCGCGCGGGGAGTGCGAGCTGTGCCTTCCGACCTCCGTAGCCCAGGTATCAGCCGCTGCGGTAGCGAGTGCAGATGCGAAGAGAATAGACCACGCATTGCCGGGGAGAATAAAATGGCACGCTGCCCACAGGCCGGGCATGGAGCCGTTCGCGACTACCTGTCTGGCCGTGCGGCGCGTTGTTCCGTCTGCAGTCGGTTCCAAGCTCGCGTCACGCGTTCGCCGCGACAAGACCGACGAGGTGACAAAGAATGTCAGTAACGGCACGGACCAGGTGATTCCGCCGGCAGCGAAAACAATTGTGCCCAGCGCACTTGAGGCAAGAGCCGCGCGTACCGTGAGCGCCCCAGCCGCCGCTGCGCCGGTTGAAACCAAGACGGCCAGGCAAAGGCCGACAGCCACGTTCGATGACATGAGGCCCATCGTATCAGGGGAAGATTCCGCCTGCGTATTGAGCGATGTTCCCGTGTGCACCCTGAACTCTTCGTCCACGGGGATTGGAGCGACGGAGCGACTCGGGGGATTGCGAAGATCAAACTAAGTTTGTATATTTCGGGGTTGCCACGGCGCCCACCGCGCTGAGAGGTCGCAGGTTCTGGCCTGAGGTGTTGAATGGGTGAGAGGAGAGGTGGTAGGATGGAGGCGAAGCGGCGGT
>DAINCT010000192.1:0-7097 GCA_036732245.1 Chloroflexota bacterium
GAGCGGCCATGGGCCGCATCCTGGGCTACGATCCAACCTTCGCCGCCTATCGCACTCCGGCTCTCGCTCCTCAGGCCATTGCCGCCCGTAGCAAAGCTGCCTAGTTTAGCCGCTCCTCCTCCGAGACCCCTTTCCCGTTAGGGCGAGGGGTCTCGATCTATTTCCATCGCCCGGCCTTACGGACCTCATGGGTCGTTCATATTATGCTCCACCTGATTTGTCGTCAAGTAGCGCGCGACAGAGTGGCACGATACGTGCAGGGTTCGCACGAATGGATCGCACGGGGCCGGGCGGGTTTTGTGGCATGACCGGATGATGTAGGGAGGTCACGTTAAGCGTGGGTCTACTGGATTCCGGAGAACAACTGCATCCAATGTGTCCGGTGTATGGACCGACCAAAAGTAACTACATTGATTTGAACCGAGTAATGGGGACGCGCGACGGGCGCGCATAGGATGACACTTTGACAATGAACGAAAGTCGGAGGCCGACGGATAACGACCAAGCCCGGACTCCATCCATCATGCTCTATTCGCACGATGGGTTCGGCCTGGGGCACCTGAAACGAACGGTACGCATCGCACAACAGCTACGAACGAGGTTGCCTGATGCCCTCGTTTTGATCGTAACGAGTTCGCCGGCTGCCGGCCATCCTTTGATTCCGGAGGCCATCGATTACATTAAGCTTCCGTCGGTAACCAAGACAGGAACTGAGCGGTACGAGCCGCATCTTGATGCGAGTCTGGAATCGGTCATCGAGCTGCGCTCTTCCCTGCTCCTGACGGCGGTTCAGACCGTGCAGCCCGATATCCTGCTGGTAGATCATCGGCCATTGGGACTGAAGAAGGAAGTCTTGCCCACACTCGAGTGGATTCGGGCCAACGCTCCCCACATCCGCACAGTGGTCGGTTTACGAGACGTCGTCGACGATCCGCACACTGTCATCCGAGATTGGCAGAATCAAGACATATATGACGCCCTGAACAAGTTTTATGACGCTGTTCTGGTCTATGGTGACGCTTCGGTGCTGGACATTACGCGCGAGTATGCAATGCCCGGACCGGTCGCTAGAAAGGTTCGTTTCACAGGATATTTGGGAAGTGGCAAAGCGAAGCAAACGCGTGACGCCGTGCGACGCTCGTTGGGCCTTACCTCAGAACGTATGGTCGTGGTCAACGTGGGCGGAGGGGGAGACGGTTCGGAATTGATAAAGACCTACCTAGATGCGTTGCCGATGCTGCCCGATGACATCCATAGCCACATCGTGACCGGTCCTCTCATGCCATGCGAGGAACGATCTCGCGTGCGAGAGGATTCTCAGGGGCCTAGGGTGTCGTTTGTGGAGTATCAGGACGACCTGGCGAGTGTGATTGCAGCCGCTGATCTCTCGGTGTCCATGGGTGGATACAACACCGTGTGCGAAGTATTGACGGCGGATGTGCCTGCGCTGATCGTGCCCCGAATATTCCCGCGCAAAGAACAGCACATCCGGGCCCGTCGCCTGGAGGCGCGGGGGCTGATCAACGTGCTGGCATCGACCTCTTTAAACGCGGACACGCTTTCGGCCGCTGTGCAACAGTCGCTCGCCGGTCCGAAGGGGCGGTATCTACCCGTCGCGCTCGATGGCGTTGGACGAGCGGCTGACTACATCCTGTCCTTGCTTCCCGACAGCGTGGTTCCATCCTCGATCTCGCCTGAGTCAAGGGATGTTGCCTGGGGTTAATTGCCGCCCTCTGTCCGGTATATCAAGAGAGGGAGCGCAGATGGCTCGTATCACTGAGGCGCTCGAGTATGGCCATTTCACGCTGCACGCGCAGCTTCGTGATGGATGCCTTCTTGATACGAAGGCGGGGCACGAGTTGAATACCGGTTCCCAGCAAGTAGGAAAGGGCGACTCGCCCGAGAATAGAGTGCGTCACAATGACGACAGTGTCGCCTGCGTGATTGCCCAGTAGCCGGTCAAGGAGAGGCGCGACGCGCTCCAGAGCCGCGGAGGTGGTTTCTCCTCCCGGAGGTGAGAGCGCGGTGGGATCTCGTTCCCAGGCACGAAACTGCGCTGTCTCCTCATCACTGAGTTCCGACACCCGATGCCCCTGCCAGGAACCGAGATGCACTTCGAGCAGTGCCGGCTCGATCCGCGGAATGAGGCCGTGGGGCTCGGCGATCGCCTCGCTCGTTTCCCGCGCTCGTACCGCTGGGCTGGTATAGAGCGCTGCAGAGGCGAGATCGGAGAGTCGACGTCCGAGGGCCGCGGCCTGGCGTCGTCCCAACTCGGACAGCGGCGGGTCCGCCTGGCCCTGGATGCGGCTCTCCGCATTCCAGGTGCTTTCCCCGTGCCGTATCAAGAGGAGCTGCGTAGTCATGTGCCGATGCAACGCGTGCGATCTCGCCTACCCACTACAGGGAGGGAGTGCGCCTTTCGGGTTGTGACTCGAGATAACCGAATTCAGCCATCATTTCACCCGCCACGGACTGCACGCAGGTGACCTCCTCAGGGGTCAAGCCTTCAACCCACCTTCCGACCGAGGTACGAAAAACAGGCTTGTGTTCGTTCCCTTCTTTTTCTTGACCTGCCCCAGACGAAGCGTCGAGTACAGCGGGAACCCAGTCTTCACCCAGGAAAGAGAGCACCTGACGTAAGACTGCCTCCGGCTCCTCGACGAAACGTTCGTACTGTATCTCGATATATGAACTTGGGCGGTTTCTCCATTGCTCACCGCTTTCGATGCACTGTACCCACTCGGGCCCCGTCACTTCCGCAGTAAATTTTTTCCAGTACGGTTTGTAGCTCGCCGCTTGCTCTTTCATGGATGCCAGAGTGTCGCGGGGATCGCGAATCATGTGAACAAATTGAGCGTCGGGAAACAGCCGAAACAAGTAGTCGATCCGTCGAATATTTTCCGGGCTTTTCTCGAGCCAACGCTGCGCGCCCGCCTCCACCCGCCGCGGTATGAACAGGGTGTCGACGAAACTCGCGACGGCTTGATCCATCTCCGATTTCCTAACGCCCAGGCGCGTGAAAACATCGCGATAGTCGCTCCGCAAGGTTTTGAAAAACGAACGGAAGTCGACGTGTTGAAAGAAGTGGCACTCGGGCAAGCTCACAATATTTGGGTGACGGTTCAAGCAGGCCCACATCAGCGTAGTGCCTGACCGTCTTTGTCCTCCGATGAAGATTGGTGAGAGGGGAGACCGCACAGGGTTCATTTGGGCGCCTCTAGCTTGAGATGGCGGAACGCTTTTTTGTCGGGAGTGGGTTCGTAGCCGAGTTCGACCATCATCTCGCCTGCGACCCGTTGTATAGAACTGATTTCGTCGAGGTCTAGCTCCTCCCTCCAGCGTCCGACCGACGTCGAATCGACTGGGCCACGTCGTACTTGTTGGTCCGAGATTGCTTCCACGTTGTCTGCTCCTGGATTCAGGATTCTGGGATCCCACGACTCTCCCAGGAAAGCCAAGGCGTGCCGCATGATCTGTTCTGGTTGCGCGACGAGATCCTCATAGCGAATTTCCAGGTAGCGATCGGGCCTGGAACGCCAAGGCTTGCCCGCCGCTATGCCGGCGCACCAATCCCGTGCTGCACGCCTGGGACGGAATTTCTTCCATTCCGGCTTGTCGGCCAGCATGCGTTGACGGATAGAGCAGTAAGTGTCGCGGGGATCGCGGATAACGTGCACGAACTGTGCGTGTGGAAAGAGCCGGAAAAGGTAATCGATGCGCAATATGTTCGTCGGAGTCTTCTCGGCCCAACGGGCTTTTCCCTGGGTGAGTTGATAGCGTGTGAAAATATTGTCCACCATTGCTGCAACCGCGAGATCGACCTCCGTGCGTCCGAAACCGTACCCTTCGAGCCACTGAGGCCATGTGGTGGCTACAAGATCGTTCCACGCCATGAAGCTGGGATCTTGCACGAATTTGCTCTCCGGGCCCGCCGAAATGCGCGGGTGTCGATTCAACAAGACCCGAAAGAGACTGGTACCCGATCGGCGCTGGCCACCGATGAAGATGGGCGACCGAAGGTCCGACGGCAACCGTATCTCCGCCGCACGATCCAAGCCTGGTGCGTCTTCACCGTGCATTGCTGTCTGCCTTGCCCATGGCTCGGGAGTTCGTCGCGTTTGATACCGTCATCGGGCAATGTTTTGTGGAAAGCGTTGGAACTGCTTGTAGTACAGCTTGGCGTACGCGCCTTTCTGCGCAAGTAAGACATCGTGGCTCCCTGACTCGACAATTCGGCCATGTTCCAGCACGATAATGGTGTCTGCTCGCTCGATGGTATACAGATGGTGCGCAATAACGAATGTTGTTCGACCAGTCATCAGTTTATGAAGCGCATCGAGGACCAGATGTTCGGTTTCGGCGTCCAGTCCGACGGTCGGCTCATCGAGAATGAGCAGGGGAGCATCGCGGATGATGGCGCGCGCAATCGCAATTCGTTGCCGCTGGCCCCCGGACAACGTACCACCACGTTCGCCCACCCACGTGTCGAAGCCCTTGTCCAATTGATCGATGAATTCCATGGCGTTGGCCGCCTCGGCAGCTGCATAGACCTCGCTCTCCGAGGCATCGGGCTTGCCGTACGCAATGTTTTCATACAACGTTGCGCGGAAAAGTACGGGTTCTTGCAGGACCAAACTGATTTGCGAGCGTAGTGAGGCGAGAGTAAGCGATTGAATGTCCTTACCGTCGATGCGAACCGTGCCGGAGGTCGGATCGTAGAACCGAGGTATCATGCTGACCGTAGTGGATTTGCCGGACCCGGTGGCGCCCACGAGTGCCGTAATGCTGCCCGGAGGCGCATCGAAAGTGACGTCGTGGAGCACTGGTCGATCTGGATCGTAGGCAAAACTGACATGATCGAACGTGACCTCGCCTCTGAACTGCGGCGCGACGCGCGCTCCCGGCTGGTCCCGAAGGTCGGGTTCAGTATTCAAGACCTCGAGCACGCGCTCGGCGCTAGCGGAGCCCTTTGCGGTGACGTTCGAAAGTTTGGCGAGCTGACGGAGCGGGCTGTACATCGCCCGGTAGTACGTCATAAAAACGAGTAGCTCTCCGGCTGTGAGTCGCCCCGCGATCACTTCTCGCACACCGAGCCACAGGACGAGTACTGTGCCGAGTGAACCCAATATATCGATGATGGGTGCGAATTGCGCCTGGAGTTTGGCGCTTTGCAATCCTGCCAGAAGACTCTGGCCGCTCTGTTCTTCAAAGCGCTGTTGCTCGAAGTCTTCGCGCGTAAATGCTTTCACCACGCGAATCGACGAAATCACTTCCTGCACGATGGAACTGACTCGTCCCTCGCTCCGCCTTGCTTGACGAGCTGCCGTTTTTATTTGACGCCGATAGTGCCTGGCCGTCAGGTAAATGAACGGCACCACTGCCATGGTCAGGGCGGTATAGCGCCAGTCCAAACGCAACATCACGGCGATGATAACGAGGACGGTTAGCCCGTTCACGAACACCGATGAGAGGGCGGTCACCACCAGGTCCTGGATGTTGCTGATGTCGCCGGTAAGGCGCGCCATAAGATCCCCGGTTCTCTGGGTCCCGTGAAATCGAAGTGATAGGCGTTGTACGTGTGCGAAGAGATCCCGCCGCACGTCGAAAACAAACCGCTGGCCAACGATGCTCAGTAGCAGGTTGCCGATATATGAAAAAACTGCGTCCAGCAAGGCGATCGTGATGAAGGCAGCGATGATTAGATTCAGAAGTGCGAAGCGATCCGTACCAAAGTGCGTATAGATGAAATGACCCAGGAAACCGTGGATTATGTGGTGGTTGATCACACTGTCAAAGATGTATTTGACGGGCCACGGACCAAGGACGTCCATAATAACCTGGCCGATGAGCATCAGGAACATGAGAACGGTCAAGCGCCAGTACGGTCGCAGGTATGGCCCGAAGCGTCGATAGACGACCGCGGCAGTCAGTGGCGGGGGTGTTGGTGAGTCGACCGTCATGCGGGTGATCCGGTTAGCGGTGCATCGCGCACGATCTCAATCGTACGGCGCGCGATGTCGATCCAGGTAACAACGTCGTCCTGGGAGCGAGCCGCCATCGATGCGCGCAAAGTGCCGTTATTTGCCAGGATCTCGAGCGCCTCCGCCAGCGAGTTCGCGTTGCCGGGTTCCGTCAGAAGGCCGTTCTCGCCATGCCGAATCACCTGCGATATCTGGCCGATGTCCGATGCAATGACGGCTTTTCCCATGGCGAAGTATTCGAACAGTTTCAATGGGGAAAAGTAGAAATCCTCGACGGTCCGATACGGCGCGACCGCGATATCCATGGCGGCAAGATAACCGGGAATACGGTCGTGCGGCACAGCCCCCGTGAAGTAGATCCGCTCGGGATTGGGCAAACTGTGGACCTGTGCCTCCAGGTCGGCGCGGCACGGACCGTCGCCGACGATCAAAAGTCGCCAGTTCGGCTGCGCTACGCGCGCGAACGCTTCAATCAGGACATCAACGCCATGCCACGGTTTAAGACTGCCTGTGAACCCGATGACCAGCTTGCCATGAAGGTCAAGCTCGTCTCGCTCTAGATGTCCGGATACACCTGGATGGAATCGCGCGGTATCGACGCCATTCGGCACGACGTGAACGTGGTCTGGCCGGCCGCCGTGGTCGAGCACATAGGATTGCATCGCGCCGGAGACAGCTAGGACTGCGTCGGCGCGTTCGAATGCGTAGCGCTCGATCTCGCGCGCGAGTGGCGCCAGAGGCAACGGTTCGACTCGACCCCGTTCGAGGATCAACGGCGCATTTACTTCGAGCACTGTCGGCAGACCGTCGGTGTCTGCGAGGGCAGCGCCCACATCGCTAAAGAGCGAGTAGCGTTCGTAGATGAAGTCGTAGGGAGCGCTGTGATGCGCCTGTTCGACCAGACAGCGCAACCGGCTCACTCCCTCCAGCCGCCTCCGGTCGCGCTCGATCGTTTCGTCCACTGACCTGCGCTTGCGTGAGCGGGGAATTGCGTACACATGAGCGACGGGTAGATCGGGCGATTCGTCACCCACGGTGGCGCAGAACAAGTCGACCTCGTGGTCGATCGCCAGCGCTCGCACCATTTCCCGTACATGCACTGATGCGCCCTTGGTC
>DAINCT010000193.1:0-7052 GCA_036732245.1 Chloroflexota bacterium
GCGAGCCCCGCCCCCACCCCGCTTCTCCCAGTTGCATTACACACCGCAGGTCTACATATACTCGCCAGTGGGCGAATGTTTCCTTACCTTGATGCCTACAGGGCGACGCTATGCCACCACTGAAGCGACGAGCTCCATGGGCTCGACTCCCAGGCGAAGCACCGGCTCAAACCATTCCTCGTAACGCGGGTCGGCGGTGAAGAAGATGATCTGCGTCCGCTGCGAGATGACCCGCAATAAGGCCACGGTGCGCTCCAGCCGCTGCGGATCGAAGTTTACGAATGGGTCGTCGAGGATCATCGGCAGTCCACGATCGTTGGCCAGCGTACGGGCCAGGGCCACGCGCAGTACGAAATAGAGCTGCTCGCGTGTGCCGCGACTCAACTGCGTGCTGGGAATGCGCGATCGCTCGGCGGTGTCGACCAACGGTTCAAGATCGCCGGGGCGCAGATGGACGCGCTCGTATCGCCCATCGGTCAACTCGGCGAACATGCTGGAGGCATCGGCCATCACACCGTCGAGGTAGTGATCGTGAAAGCCGACCACGCAGTCTTTCAGCGTCCCGATCGCCAGTTCGTGGGCCGCGATACGTTCTTTGGTGTCGTCCACGCCGGCCTGGGCTCGCTCCAGCTCGCGCTCGATCTGGGTCATATCCTCTTCGCCCTCACCCTCGAGCTGAAGTTTTCGATGCACCTCCGTCGCATCAGTCTGCAAGACCGCAATGGCGTCCTTCAGAGATGTGAGCGTCTTGCGGAACGCGTCTCGATTCTGGATCTGATTACTGCTGACGGCCGAGCCGGCCAGGCGGTCCAGCTGTGCCGTGACCGTGCCCAGTTCATGCGCCATAACCTCCCGCTGAGCGAGCACCTCAAGCTCAGTGCCGAGCGTGTCCAGGAAGGTTTGCGCCCTCACGACCTCCGAGTCCGCTCGGTCATACCGCTCGCGCAGATCGAGCCCCTGCTGTAGGGAGGCGACATTCATGCGTCGCAGCGCCGTGTCGCGCGCTTCACGAGCGTTCCAGATCAACTCCGTGAGTTCTTCGGGCGCCAGATCCGACAGGGGAGATGGTTGCTCCTTCGGTTTCGACAGGAAGCGTGACCGTAAAGGCTTGCCGGGGGTCGTCGGTTGGGACGGTCGCTCGAGGACGGCCTCGGCATCACGGACGTTGCGGTCGAAGTCGATGAGCTCTTGCCTGGTGGTGGCGGCTGCCACGGCGTACCGGTCACGCTCGCGGGTCGCGGCCAGCAGCGCCGCCTCAGCCCGCTCCAGTGCTTCCAGTTGGCCATCCCATGCCTGGAGTTGCTTCCGCAGTTGGAGCTGCCGGGCTTCGAGTCCTTCCAGGTTGCCCACCAGGTTCATCTGCTCCTGGAGCCGGGTTTCCTGTACTCCCTTCTGCTGCATATCGGCTGCGAGCCGGTCGCGAATCTGCCGTAGACGGAGAATGCGAACCTGTCGTTCCTGGGCGGCGCGCCGCTGTTCCTCGAGCCGGCGAACCGTTTCCTGTTGGCGCTCCAGCCGGCTCTCCTTGCGTACGCCAGGCGGCCGTCGTAAGCCATCCAGCGTCTCATTCAGATCGGTGAGCACGCGCTCGTAGCTGGCTTCCATGGTGCCCGTGATGAGGCGCTTGATCTCCGGTGCCACGCCTTTGATCTCCGCGGCCGTCATTTCGGTCTGGCGAATGAAGGTCGTCGCTGTGAAAATAGACTGCTCGCGGAATCCGAGCCACCCATCCAGAGAGCGAAGGAAGCGCTCTGTGTCGGCGGCTTTCCCATCCCACCGCGCGGACCATTGCTGACCATTCGTCCGCACGGTAACAGTGTCGTCCGTGTAGTCACGGTCCAGGTACACGGTTTCACCGGCTTCGTCCTCGAAGTGGAGCGACCCGTGCATCGTGGTCGGCCCACTCCAGGGCTTCATCCGGTCCGGATCCTCGAGTCCAAAGAACATGCCGCACAGACCGAGCATGAGATGTGTCTTGCCGGCTTCATTGGGACCAACGATGAGATTGGGAGCGTCGTCCCGGAAGACGATCGTTTCATGCTCCACCTGAGCCAGTCCTTCGACTTCGTACTCTCGTAATCTCATGCTGCATTGCTCCTTTGCAGGGAGCGCAGTCCGAGCTTGAGCGCCCGTTCGAGCGCCGCCCGCTCCTCAACATCCCTCGTGCTGCTGATACGACGCTGAAGCGTTCCCACAAAATGTCCCCTGATGGTATTTTCACCGGCGATCGCTGCTGCGAAGGCTGAGGCCGAGAGGGTTGTCTCATCGCGTAGCTCGAGCCGGAAAAACCCATCGGCCACCATGTGTGACAAATCCTGTTCGTCCAGCATCACTCGCGGCGTCCCGGCCAGACGAACCGTGAGCAAGACATCGTCGCCGGAGAACTCCAGCAGTTTCTCCGCTACCTCGGCGGGACCGCAGTCGGTCGTGTCCACCGTGGCGTTGACGATCTGGCGCCGATTGACCTCCAGAAACGACACCTCCGGTGGTCCATCATCGAACTCCACCAGTGCAATGTAGCGTGCCCCTGCCTCATCGAGTTCGAGGCCCTCAGGGCTGCCGGGATAACAAGCGCACACGCCGTTGCGACCTGGAATCTGCTGCCGGTTGTGCTGATGGCCCAGAGCCACATAGTTGACGCCCGTGGCAAACAGTTCCGCGCTATGGACCGGAAAGTAATGGTCGGCGCCAACCAGTGCGCCCGGTCCGTCAGCTGTGGCATGGAGGAGTGCGATATGGATCCCGGCTATTCCCGTTTGTAGGGTACTCGCCGGTTCTGGATTGGCCGACTGATCGAAGGCGATCCCGTGGACATGGACCGTGGTGTCGCCCACCTCGAAGGACTGCGTTTCAAATGTTGATGCCAGGAAGACGTGCACGCCCTCAAACGCCTCTCGGCGCCAGATTGAACGTTCGTAGGTGGCGCTGTCGGCATCACCGGGAACGACATAAATGTGCACGCCGGCACGGGTCAAGCGCTCGAACTGGCCCTGTACCCGGCCCACCACCTCCGCCGACGGAGCAAAGGTATCGAACAGGTCCCCGGCGAGGAGTAGGGCCACGACCTCGTTATCGAGTGCCTCGGTACAGATGCGATCGAACGTTTCGAAGAGATCGCCTCCCCGAGCCGGCCCGACATCTCCCAACTCCGGAAAGGTGCGGCCCAGGTGAAGATCAGCAGCGTGCATAATCCGGACGGTCATGATATTCCCTCTACAATGCGGATACAAACCACGACGAGGTGGGCTACTTCCTACCATATAGAGAAGCTGCCGGCGTGCAAGAGGCTTTATGCCTATGCCGGACCGGGAAAAAGGGAATCGAGTCGTGTTCCAGTCGACAGAAACAGGGGCCTCCCCGGACGATCTCGACCATGTACCGGGAGAGCTACCGCGTTCGCACATCGTCGACCGCCTGCGGATGCAGCGGGAACAGTTCAGGCATGACAACATCCTCTCACCCCTCGCTCCCTCCCCCGAGCTGCCCACCGAGATAACGGCGACCAGTGGCGAGTCCGTCGGCGTGGTGGCGGCGGTGGTGTACTACACAACGGATGGGAGCCTGCCGCACCTCCAGGCACAACGACTGCCGATGGCGCCCTCCTTGGTCCGGTGGGATGTCCACGCGGGGTTGGTGACGCACTGGTGTGCCGCGATTCCGCCGCAACCGGTCGGGACGGTCGTGCGGTATCGAATCGCCGGCTGGCAGACAGGGCCCGACCAGTTGCACGACGCGGCGCCCGATGTCTGGGCCCACGATGGACAGGGCTTCTGGTTTCGTTTTCCGGGCGATGCCGGGATCACCACCTTCGCGTATCGGGTCGAGCCGCACGACGACCCGTTGCCGTCGTGGGTACGTGCATCGGTCGTCTATCAAATCTTTCCCGACCGCTTCCATCCGGGGACGCCGGATGGACAATGGCCCGCCGGCATGGGTGCCAACGACCTCCACGGCGGCACACTACGCGGGGTAGAGCAGGCTCTGCCCTACCTGGACGATCTAGGCGTCACCTGCCTTTGGTTCACACCGGTCACAGCCTCCCCCTCGTACCATCGCTATGACACCACCGACTATTTCACGGTCGATCCTGTGCTGGGCACCAACGAAGATTTGCGCGCGCTGGTGCAAGCGGCACACGCGCGGGACATCCGTATTCTCCTCGACTTCGTCCCTTCCCATGTCTCGTGGGAGCATCCGGCCTTTCGGGCGGCGCAGCGTGATGCATCGTCGTCCACTGCCTCATGGTTCACCTTTGAGGAACGGCCCGATGGCTACCGTATGTTCGCGGGTCTGGTTCCCAGCATGCCGATGATCGACTCACGGGATGACGCGGCTCGCGCCCATCTCTTGCGCGCTGCCGTCCAGTGGCTACAGGAGTACGAGGTCGACGGATTTCGCATCGATCATGCGATCGGCGTCGGGATGGACTTCTACGTCGCCCTGCGAACGGCTATGCGTGGCGTGAGACCCGACGCCTTTACCGTGGGCGAGGCGGTCGACTCACCGGATTGCCTGCGCCGCTACCGGGGTCGACTCGACGCGCTGCTCGATTTCCCGCTCAGTCGCGCCTTGCGGCAAACCTTCGCGGCGGAGCAGTGGGACGTGCGCCGCTTTGCCACCTTCCTCACGGCCTATCACGATTACATGCGCGAGGGGCCGGGTCTCCTCAGCTTTCTGGACAATCACGACCTCAACCGCTTCCTCTTCGAGGCCGGTGGTGAGATCGATCGCTTGAAGCTGGCTGCCCTGTGCCAGTTCACACTGCGACCGACGCCCATCATCTACTACGGAACGGAGATCGGCCTGAGCCAGGACATCGACAAGGAAGCCGCGGGGTACGGAGGAGATGCCCAAGTCCGCCGGAACATGCCATGGGATCCGGCGGCACAGAACCTCGAACTCCGCGACTGGTACCGGCAGCTCATTCAGCTCCGCCGGCAACACCCGATTCTATGGAGCGGCTCATATCGGACACACCACGTCGACCCAGCGGAGAAGACCTTCTCCTACCTCCGCACTTCGTCCCAGAGCAGCCCTGAGAGAATCGTTGCTGCGTTCAATCTGGGCGACACAGCCGCGGTGCTGCCACTGCCCGAGGGCGACTCAACGTGGCAACTCCTCCTCTCAACCCGCGACGGGGTTCGGATCGCGGGGGCGCACCTTCACTTGCCGGCACACGCGGGGAGTGTGCTGGGCTAAAGTACGCATGCTCGTCAGGTGCCACAGATGCCGGAGGGGGCTTTGGGACCACAGAGCACGGTTGGGGCAGCGCCGGCTTCGTAGAGCATCAGCGTGTCATTCGGCTTCGCGACCAGGGTGACCGTGGTGCCGACCTGCCAGGAAAAAACGCTCCCTTACTGGCCGAGGATATTGACGGCCCGCGCGCCAACCAGAGCGACCGTGATGAGCGAGGCAAGCGACTGGATCGTCATCAGCAGCTTGGCCCATGCCGTAAGCGGCATGGTGTCGGTCGGGCTGAAGGCGGTGGCGTTTGTGAACGAGACGTAGAGATAGTCCATGAAGGATGGGTGCCAATCAACCGGTGCGGAGCCAGGGTTCGCCATCTGGGGAAACAGGAAGTCCGGTTCACGGTGGTGCGGCGCACAGCGTGCTCCCGGACCGCCCCGGTCTAACTCCCAGTACCAGAGCGCGAAGACCAGGACATTGGTGAACCAGATCTGCGCCCCGTAGAACAGCAGATTCTTGCCCGCTACTTGATGCCCCTCCAGGAGTGCATTGATCAGTGCGATGAGTGAGACCACGTTTGCCAGGTTGACGAGGGCGATCAGGAGGAGAGAGAACACGCGCTGCCACCGCGCCTCATGGTTTGAGCGTCGCGGCGACGTGGCAAACAGCGGGATGAGGAGGCCGGCCTCGACCGCCGATAGAAGCCAGGCCGGCGCACCCAAGGTATACCGGGCGGGAAGTGTCTGGTAGAGCACGATAGCCGCGATGACGGCGAGTGCAGCCGGCCACCGAGGCTCGGACCATACCGGTTCGCCCCAGGCGGCTTCCTCTTTCGTTGCTCCGTCGCTCGGTTTCTGGTTGGACTTCGGAATGGCCTTACCCATATCACCCCATCATCCCAGAACGCAGCGCGATCATCAGCACTTTCTCAGCAGACCTGCCGTATCATGAGGCCATGCGTGATCAGAGCACTGTGCAACGAATCCTCCGATGGACTCGGGTTTGACCCGTCTGTCCTGGTACCTGTTGGATCCATGCACATCCGCGACCTAACCGCTCCATCCACACCTCGCGGCATACATCCAATCCTGAAAGTTCCGGAAATCACCGTCTACTTCTGGATTGTTAAATTGCTGTCGACCGCCATGGGCGAATCCACGTCAGACTACCTGGTGTACCAGATCGATCCCTATGTCGCAGTCGCGTTTGGGTGCATCGCGCTGGGCATTGCGCTGCTGCTGCAGTTCCTGGCGCGTGGCTATGTCGCCTGGAGGTATTGGTTAGCGGTTTCCATGGTCGCCGTCTTTGGGACGATGGCAGCTGATGTGTTGCATGTGGTCATCGGTATTCCCTACCTGGTCTCCACGGTATTCTTCGCCACTATCCTGGTCATCGTCTTCGTCACCTGGTATGCCAGCGAGAAAACGCTGTCCATCCACACCGTCTATGCCGGTCGGCGTGAGGTCTTTTACTGGGCAACCGTGATGGCGACCTTCGCCCTTGGCACCGCCGCGGGGGATCTAACCGCTTCGACCCTTGGCCTGGGCTACTTCACGTCTATTCTGCTCTTCGCGGTCCTGTTCACCATTCCGGCGGTAGGCTACTGGTGGTTTGGTTTGAATGGAGTCGTTGCCTTCTGGTTTGCCTATATTGTGACCCGGCCGCTTGGAGCCTCGGTTGCCGATTGGCTGGGGAAGCGGATTCTCGGCGGTCTCGGCCTGGGTGATCAAAAGGTGGCGCCCGTCCTGACGATCTTGATCGTCGGCTTCGTCGTCTATCTGACGGTTACCCGCAAGGACCGTCCGGATGAGCAGCGGTCCAGGGCACTAGCCTGATCCTCACCTGACGCGCGTTCCACCGATAGA
>DAINCT010000194.1:0-4654 GCA_036732245.1 Chloroflexota bacterium
GTAGCGAGAGTCTCGATCGCGATCTGATCGCTGATCCCTTCGACCAGCACAACCGCCCGGGTATCGACAGCGGCGATGTCTAGAACCCCTCCGAAAAAGTCATGCATGATGAGGCTCATGGTCGCATAGATCATTGCCTCGCTCGTCTCGCACAGCCGCTCGTACTCCTTCGCGAGCCGTCTGCTCTGACCCAGCCACGAGAACGCCCGCTCTCCGACCCACCTGCGAGGAAGAATCCCGCGGAACTTCTTCTTGGCAGGGGCAGGCGAAACGGCCTTGCATAGTGGTACACGGTCTGCCAGGGCGGCGATGGGATGCAGGGGTGCGGAAGGTGGGAGACACCGACAGGCTCCAGTCTGCGCACGATAAGGCTGTGGCGGACGTGGGCCGCACTCTTCGGATCGTGCCGTAGCCACTCGCGTCCGATCGCTTGATCACTTCCTTGGTCGACACGCACTGGATCACCCAGCTTCCGCCGGCTCACCCTCGTCAACCCTCGGTCGGCCGCGGCGAGGAAGGGGAGCAGCTTGCTTCGGCATCCGACCGGCGTCAGCCAGGGCGCGTCGCAAGAGCAGCTCGATCTGGGCATTGACGCTGCGGAACTCGTCCGCCGCCCACCGGGCGAGCGCGTCGTGCACCACGGGGTCGATACGGAGGAGAACCGGCTTACGGTCCCGCGTCACGAATAGAGCGTTCCAGCGTTGACGATCGGCGTCGGAGGCTGATCCCCACACAACACCACCATCAGGTTGCTCACCATCGCGGCGGTCCGTTCCTCGTCGAGCTCGACCACCCCCTGCTCCGTCAGCCGCGTCAGCGCCATCTCCACCATCCCGACCGCGCCCTCGACGATTCGCGACCGGGCGGCGACCACGGCGTTGGCCTGCTGCCGGCGCAGCATCGCCTGGGCGATCTCGGCGGCATAGGCGAGGTGACTGATCCGCACCTCCACCACCTCAATCCCGGCGATCGCCACCCGCTCGGCAACCTCCCGGGCGAGCTGCGCGGCGACCACATCGGTCGAGCCGCGCAGCGAGCTTCCGCTGCCCTGCGTGTCCTCATATGGGTGGCCGTTGGCCACGTGTCGCAGCGCGGACTCGGCCTGCACCGAGACGAAGTCGCGATAGTCGTCCACCGCGTACACCGCCTTGGCGGTGTCGGCCGCCTGCCAGACGACGATCGCGGCGATATCGACCGGATTGCCATCGGCGTCATTGACCTTCAGCCGGTTGGTTTCGAAGTTGCGCGCACGGACGCTCACCGCCCGCCGCACCGTGAGCGGCAGCACCGACCATATCCCGGGTCGACGCACGGTGCCGACGTAGGAGCCGAAGAACTGCACCACGTAACTCTGTCCCGGCGCGACGATGACCAGCGTGCTCAGCACCACAAAGAAGGCGATGATGGGCAACGCCGTCCAGATGCCGGCCTGGTCCTTCACCAGGAGGGCCGTCGCGGCGACGCAGCCGAGCAGTACCCCCACCCCGACCCAGCCGCTGACCATGGCCGCCGGCCTCTGCCGGATCTCCACCCGCACCCCTTCGTGTCCGACCGGCTCGGCCACGGCAACCGCCGGCTGTTCCTGTTGGTTCATGACTGCCTCCCTGGGTGAATGCTATTAATATGATATCTATATGATATCATATTTTGGCCGGCACGGCAAGCACATATTCTGACCATCGAGAAAGGCCCATGGAACCCTCAAACTGTCAAATTTTTAGGAGACCCACATGCATGCCATGACGAGACGCGGTACACGGAGGGGCCACTTCCTGGCTCAGTGTGTCCATCAGGGTTTTCTGGACGAGCCACTAATACATCACCACAGGGAAGGTGATCTCCTCAGCGCAGAGGAACTGCTGGCCCGTCTCAGACAGGTACTGTCGCCCCCCCGGGTGAACGATGAATGTGTTGTGCCACTGTCCAGGCTCCTGAGAGCGCAAAACGTTCTGGAAACGGCACCGAGCAACCGCCTAGAGGGTGGACTGGAAGCATCTAGACATAGGGTGGAGGCGTAGATGAACGGCAGTAAAGAGGTGGGCCTCTCGATCGGCAGTTCGTCCCTGAGGCTCCCAGGGCGGTATAGATCGCGGATATCGGGCAACATTGCGGGAAGAAGACGGATGCAAAGGGGTCGCTCGGGTATGGGTGGATTCCGATGGTGGAGAAGCGAGCGCTAATCGGGTCATCTGAGAGACCGGCGTCGTGTTCTTGCAGAAGCCGCTCTCCGTTACAATGGCCCCATGCTAGACGAACGCGACGCAACGGAGTCGGATAACGGGAGTGCGAGACAGCGGCTCATCGATAGCGCCGTCCGGCTGATCCACGCGGGCAGCTACCATTCGGTAAGCGTGCACGACGTGTGTGCCGACGCAGGAGTCAACAAGGGAAGCTTCTATTACTACTTTGCTTCCAAACGGGATCTCGCCCTGGCCACCATCGAGGTCCAGTGGGAGCATCATCGCACCGGCCTCTACGAGAAGGCCTTTGCCCCTGACATCCCGCCGCTCGATCGAATCATCCGGTTCTTTGACATGCTGCCCGACTGGACGATGACGCTGGCAGTCGGTGGCGACTTGCTCGGCTGCCCCTTCGGCAACCTTGGCGTCGAGATGGCAACGGAGGACCACGGCATTCGGGACAAGGTCCGAGAGGTGCTGGTGGACCGCCTGGCCTGCTACTTCGCGATCGCTATCCAGGAAGCCTCTGAGGCAGGAGACATCGAGCCTGTGGATGCCCAGGCGGCGGCGGTCCGCCTCGTCGCGTACGTCGAGGGCGTCTATCTCATGGCGAAAGTCGAGGACGACCCGGAACTGTTCGCGCGCCTCGGCCGAGCGGCACTCGGCCTTATTCCCGGTTGACGGCACCCTGTAAGACGCCGCCAACTCCCGCTGAGAGTTGACTTGGACGAGGACTCACGGTATACAATCGTATGCATCAAATAGTAATTAACCGGTCAACTAGTGGTGTTCGAGCCTGTGGCATGACCATCAGTGCTCGCCCGTGTACGGTATGAACAGAGCGACCGAGGCGGACAACTTGTCGTCATCTCAGCATGAGCAACAGAACCAAGAGGGCCTCGATCCAGAACTCCTGAGGGAGATTGTCGAGGCCAGCGGCGACGGCATCTACAGCCGAACGTTGGATGGAATCATCACGAGCTGGAGTCCCGGCGCCGAATGCATTTCCGGGTATAGCGCTGAGGAGATCGTGGGGAAGAGCATCACCATCTTCACCACGACCGAGTCCGTCCATACCGCGACCGAGAGTGTCCTGCGCGGTGAGTCGCTCCTCATGGGAGACGTAGAGTGCGTCCGCAAGGATGGGAGGCACGTCATTTTGTCCACCGGTATCGCGCCGCTCAAGGACAGGCAGGGAACGATCGTCGGCATCTGCGGGGTCATGCGGGATGTCACGGACCGCAAGAAAGCAGAGGACCGGCTGCGATTGCAGGCGCAGCTGCTTGATGCCGTAGGTCAGGCGGTAATCGCGACCGATCCGGACGGCAGGATCATGTACTGGAACAGCGCGGCCGCGGAACTGTATGGCTATCAGGCGGACGAGGTGATGGGGCGCGACGCCACCTTTTTGCTGCCGGACGATGTGTCGCGCAGCCTTGGCCAAACGGTTCGATCCCAGCTCCTGACACATGGATCCTGGTTCGGCGAGTATGAGGTCAGACGCCGTGATGGCACGGTCGTGCCGGTGTTCACCACGATCAGCACGATCGGAGACACAGATGGGGAAGCGCTCAGCGTGATCGGCGTTTCCACGAATATCACAGAACGGAAGCAGGCAGAGGAGGCGGCCCGGAGCGCGGAGCAACGGTATCGCGCCCTCTTTCTTGCGTCTCCCATCGGCATCGAGCTCGTGAATGCCGAGGGGGTCCTGACCGAGACCAATCCCGCGTTTCAAGAGATGCTGGGGTACTCAGCGCAGGAGTTGGTCGGCCGCCACTGGTCCGACATTACTCATCCCGAGGATCTGATCAGCGAAGATATGTTGGATCGAGAAATGGACGCGGGGACACGCTCCCGCTACCAACTCGAGAAGCGTTTCATCCGAAAGGATGGGGAGATCATCTGGGGGCGGCTGAGCAGCTCTGACGTGGGACGCATCGCCGCAGCCGATTTCCAGTTCACCATTGGCATGGTGGAAGACGTTACGGAGCAGAAGCGGGCACAGGATGCGCTCAGAGAGAGCGAGGAACGCTACCGTAGCCTCGTCGATCTTCTACCCGAGGGCGTGTGGCTGGTAAAGGACGGACGAACCGTCGTCTTTGCCAATCAAGCCGCTGCTCGCTTGCACGGGGCACGGCGTTCAGAGGATCTCATCGGGCTGGATGTCATGACTCTCATTGGTTCGAACACGCTCGAGATGGCAACGGCCGTCACGGAGAAGCAGATGCGTGGCGAATTGCCGGAAGGGCAATTCACGGAGTACGAGCTCAGGCGCCTTGATGGCACTACGTTCCACGCGGAAGTCGTAACAGTGCCGCTTGCAACACCCACGGGTGACGTTCTGCTTCTGAGCGTCGAGCGCGATGTTACGGAGCAGCGTGCCCATGAGGCGCAGCTCCAGCACCTTGCCCTCCATGACCCACTGACCGCTGTCGCGAATCGAACCCTCCTCATGGATCGGCTCGATCATGCAC
>DAINCT010000194.1:4664-7031 GCA_036732245.1 Chloroflexota bacterium
GTCGTAAGAAGGAGCAGCTCGCGCTCCTCGTGCTCGACTTCGACCACTTCGGCGAGCTCAACGACGCGTACGGGCATGACTGCGGCGATGCCATTCTGCAGGAGATTGCTCGGCGTCTCTCTAGAACCCTCCGACAGTCGGACACGATAGCCCGTCTCGGGGATGACGAATTCGCGTTGATTCTTCCAAGCATCGATCTCCTCGCTGCCCTCGAGGCTGTTACCAAAATTGCAGCCGTACTCCAACTGACCATTGAGTATGGGGACCAGCGTTTCCACGTCAGCGCTAGCATTGGTCTTGTCCTAGCCCCCGACCACGGTGAGGAAGCGGAAACGCTCGTGCGACGCGCAAACGCGGCGATGTATGATGCCAAGCGCACGAACAGCGGCTACGCGGTCTACTCGCCCGAGAAGGACACATACTCGCCTCTTCGCATGGTGGTGATCAATGAGCTGCAGGCGGCCATCGAACGCGACCAACTCCTGCTCCACTTTCAGCCCAAGCTAAACCTAACGAGCGGACTAATTCAGGGCGTCGAAGCGCTGGTTCGCTGGCACCATCCGACCCACGGTGTGATTCCACCGGATCGGTTCATCTCGATCGCAGAACATTCTGGATTGATCCGGCCGCTTACAAATTGGGTGATCCAAGAGACCGCGGAGCAGTGCGGCCAATGGCGCGCTCTCGGCCTCGATGTTGGCATTGCGGTCAACCTTTCGGTGCGGAGCCTGCACGATCCCGAGCTCCCCCACACGCTGGAGCAGCACCTGACGAAGACAGGAGTCCCGGCAGGTCGACTCACGCTCGAGATCACCGAGAGTATCCTGATGGCGGATCCTGAGCGGGCAATGGAAGTACTGCTGCAACTGAAGGAACTGGGTATCCGCATATCGATCGATGACTTTGGAATAGGCTATTCCTCGCTCGCATACTTGCGTCAACTGCGCTTCGACGAACTTAAGATCGACAAGTCCTTTGTGATGGATCTCACGCGTCCCGGGGACGGAGAAGCAATAGTCCAGGCTGTTGTGGAGATGGGTCACAAGCTTGGCCTGGAGGTGGTGGGGGAGGGAGTCGAGACCCAGCACGCCCTGGATACCTTGAATCGGTTTCACTGCGACTGGGCCCAGGGCTACTACCTCTCCCGTCCACAAAGTGGAGAAGAACTGACTGCGTGGCTGCAAAGCCGCTCAAACGTCGGACGGTTGGGTCACTACTAGTGACCACAGGGATTATGATTTGTAGAAGCGTTCGAGCTTCGTCCGAGCCTGGTCGGTCGTAAAGTGCCAGGAGACGGTGGTGTGTTGGTCATTGCGGGCCAGTTCCCAGGTGGCCACCTCGCGGCGGAGGCTCTCCGGATCGGGGATGCGCCGATCCAAGCATTGTCTACTGAGGACGGAGAGTTCGAGTTCGACCATGTTGAGCCAGCTGGCGTGTTTCGGGGTGTAGTGAAACTCCAGCTTCCGAGTGAGCCGTCTCGCCTCCTCCGCTGAGAACGCGGTGTAGAGCGAGGCGGGGGAGTGTGTGTTCAGATTGTCCACGACCAGCCGGATGCGCTCCGCAGACGAGAACTGCTCATCAAGAAGCCACCGGATCACCTGGGCGAAGTCCTGTTTGCCGTGATGGTCTGAGATGATCACGTGCCGCCAGCCGCGGGTCGGGCAGAACACGATAAAGAGGCTTTCGGTCCCACCACGTTTGTATTCGTAGTCAGAGCGCGCGGCTCGTCCGGGGCGAGGCGGAACGGGCGCGATCACGTCTCCCAGGAGTTGATAGGGGCACTCGTCCAGACAGACCACGGGACGGAGCAGATCATCAGGCTCGGCGTACGGGTCAAGGATGTCCTCCATCCGCCAGAGGAAGTCGGCTCCCACCTCACCGAGGCACCACTGCCGCTTCTGCCACGGTTTGAGCCTGTTTTTTTTTCAAGGTGCGTCGCACCGTTTCGTCGCTGATCTCGCCCACCACGCCGAGCTCGACCAGCTTGTCGGCCAGGAGCTGCATCGTCCAGTCCTTCCGTCCTTCGGGGGGTGTACTGCAGGAGAGGGCAATCAGATGTGCTTCCTGTTTCAGATCTAGCTTGGGCCGTCCACCTTTCCGGTACCGTTCGGTGATCGCCTCCTGCACCCGTCCCTGCACGAACCGCTTGCGGATCCGGGCGACGGTGGGGACAGACGTATGAGCGGCAACGGCAATGTCGGCGTCGGCCAGACCATCCGCCGCGTGAAGGAGGACGTGTGCCCGGGTCACCTGACGAGCACTTGCCTTGCCTTTCCGCGTCAGAGCGATGAGTTCGGCCCGTTCATCGGGCGTGAGGTCGACGGTGTAGCGTTTGTGCATGGGGAGGCACTCCTTCCTCCCCTATAC
>DAINCT010000195.1:0-7024 GCA_036732245.1 Chloroflexota bacterium
CTTACGTAATTCGACGACGTCCCCCAGCCGAAAGTCAACGACCGGCATGCGTGGGCTCGTGTTCCGTCCACAGCTCGCGGGCTCGACGGTCGGTCGCAGTCCGAGCCGCTGCTGCGAAGTCGGCGCCGGATGATGCATACAGGATCTCGCGAGATACCGGGACAATCGCGTTGTCGCCTAGCTGATTGCCGCCGAGTTCCAGAGCCGCACGTGCCTCGGCGCCCTGCGTTCCCACGCCGGGCACGAGTAGGAGCACATCCTCACTCAGGTCCCGTACCGCTGCCAGTGCGGCAGGCTGGGTCGCGCCGACCACGAATCCAAGATCGGCCACCGTCTCCTGTGCCAGACCATCTCGCGCCACCCGCAAGTAAAGCGGCACATCGCCTACCTTTAAATCCTGGATCGCCGCCGCTCCCGGGTTCGAGGTTTTGCAGAGCACGAACACGCACTTCCCTGCGTAGTCCGTGAACGGTGCGACTGCATCCCATCCCAGGTACGGACTCACGGTCACGGCGTCAAAATCCAGCAGCTCGAAAATTGCGCGTGCGTACGCGGTAGCGGTGTGAGGGATGTCGCCCCGCTTGGCATCCGCGATCACCGGTACGCCGGCTGGAATCGCCTGTCGCACCACCTCAAGCGCCCGCCACCCCTCGCTACCCAACGCCTCGAAAAAAGCGAAGTTGAGTTTGAATGCCACAGCCAGGTCATGCGTCGCCTTGATAATCTCGGTGCAAAACCTGGTCACGCCTGTCGCCGAGAGCGGTATATGGCCCGGGAGACGCTCCGGATTCGGGTCCAGGCCGACGCACAGCCAGGTACGAACATCGTGCGCGCGGCGGTTGATACGCGCCGAAAACGAGCCCCCTTGGTCGGATGCAGTTATATACGGTATCATCTAGTAAGTGATCGCTCCATCACGTGTTCAGCGAACAACCGGCGGCTAAATCCATCGTTACGGGGTGCCTTGACAAATCATCGAATTTGTGTAATGATAAAGGTTCGCCACCGCCACCAAGCACTTGCCTTTGGGCAAGTGCTGTTTGTCCGTTGATCAGGTTCGTCGACCGCCTCATGCCGCAAGGAGTCTGAATGGCTTTACAAGTCTCCGAAGATCCACGTGTCTCGTTTGCCCGATTTGGTGAAGTACTGCCGTTACCCAATTTGATCCAGATGCAACTGGATTCATTTCGGTGGTTTCAGCAAGAGGGTATCAGAGAGCTTTTCCAAGAAATATCACCTATAACCGACTTCGCGGGCAAAATGTCGCTGGAGTTCATCGTACCCGAAGCGCCCTTCGGTAAACCTAAGTACAGTGAAGCCGACTGTCGGCTGCGCGACATGACCTATTCCGCTCCGCTCTCTGTGAAGGCTCGCCTGGTGAAAAAGGTCACCGCTGAAGGCGAACCGCTCGGCGAGATTACAGAACAGGAAGTGTTCATGGGCGACTTCCCGCTCATGACCGATCAGGGCACATTCATCATCAATGGCGCGGAACGCGTCGTGGTGAGTCAGCTCGTGCGCTCCCCGGGCGTCTACTTCACCGCGGACGAGGACCCGTCGACCGGCCGAAGTCTGTGGGGCGCCAAGTTGATCCCGAATCGCGGAGCGTGGCTCGAATTCGAAACCAGCAACCGCGATGTCCTCACCGTCAAGGTGGACCGGAAGCGAAAGATCCCGGTGACCACCCTGCTGCGCGCCGTCGGGTATGGCACGGATGAGGAACTCGCCGACCTGTTCGTCGACGTCGACACCGGTTCTGATCACCACTTTTTGCAGAGCACCCTCGACCGTGATCCCACCCACTCGCAAGAGGAAGGGCTGGTCGAGATGTACAAGAAGCTGCGACCCGGCGATCCGCCGACTCTGGAGAACGCCCGCAGCTTGATCAATTCATTGTTCTTCAACGACCGACGTTACAGCCTGAACCGCGTGGGACGCTACAAGCTGAACAAGCGACTGGGCGTGCACGAGGAAACCGGTCTGCAGATTCTCACGAAGGAAGATCTGGGCGGAATCGTGAAAGAGATGATCCGCTCGAACGTGGCCGGTGGCCATCGTGACGACATCGATCACCTGGGCAATCGAAGGGTACGGGCCGTCGGCGAGCTCCTGCAGAATCAGTTCCGCATCGGCCTGCTCCGCATGGAGCGCGTGGTCAAAGAGCGCATGACGATTCAGGACGTCGAGTCCGCCAAGCCGAACGCGCTGATCAACATTCGCCCCGTTGTCGCCGCCATGAAAGAGTTCTTCGGTGGGAGCCAGCTCTCGCAGTTCATGGATCAAACCAATCCGCTCTCGGAGCTGACGCACAAGCGACGCCTGAGCGCCCTTGGTCCGGGCGGTCTGAGCCGCGAACGAGCCGGCTTCGACGTGCGCGACGTCCACCACTCTCACTACGGTCGCATCTGCCCCATCGAGACCCCTGAAGGTCCGAACATCGGACTGATGATGTCGCTCGCGACGTATGCACGGACCAACGCTTACGGCTTCATCGAGACTCCGTATCGGCGCGTGTACAACACGCTGCCGGCCGATTCGCCTCACCTGGTGAATCGCAAACTGCGCGGCAATGTGGCGAGCCCCGACGGCACCGTCGTCGGGAAAAATGGAGCCCGCGTCGACCAGAAACTGGTCGCCAAATTGCAGGCTGCCAAGGTGACCAGCGTCCCGGTGCGTCCATTCGCTTCCACTGACATCGTCTACCTCACCGCAGACGAGGAAGAGGAGTTCGCGATCGCGCAGGCCAACGCAGTCCTGACGGAGAACGATGAGTTCTCAGAGGAGCGCGTGTCGGTCCGGTTCGGTGAAGGCTTCGAGATGGAGCCGCCGATGCGCGTCAGCTACATGGACGTATCGCCACGCCAGCTCGTCAGCGTTGCCACCGCGCTCATTCCTTTCCTCGAGCACGACGACGCCAACCGAGCCCTCATGGGATCAAACATGCAGCGGCAGGCCGTGCCACTCCTTCGACCGGAGTCGCCCTATGTCGGTACCGGTACCGAACGCCGTGCCGCCTACGACTCAGGTCAGCTCATCCTGTCCCGCGCCGACGGCGTGATATCAAGCGTCACGGGCCGCGAAATCGTGATTCGACACGACAGCGGAGATGGCGAGTCGCACTATCCGCTGCGCAAATTCGTCCGCTCAAATCAGGGCACCACGATCAATCAGCGTCCCATCGTCTCTAAACACCAACACGTCGTGAAGGGTGAGGTGCTGGCCGACAGTTCCTCCACCGATCAGGGCGAGTTGGCACTTGGCCAAAACTTCCTGGTGGCTTTCATGCTCTGGGAAGGCGGGAACTACGAGGACGCGATCCTGATCAGCGAGACGCTGGTCATGGAGGACAAGTTCACCTCGGTCCACATGGAAAAGCATGAAGTGGACGCGCGCGATACCAAGCTCGGTCCAGAGGAGATCACCCGCGACATCCCAAATGTCGGCGAGGAAGGTCTCAAGAATCTGGACGAGCGCGGCATTGTTTACCTGGGCGCCGAGGTCGAGCCGGGCGACATCCTCGTCGGTAAGATCACGCCCAAGGGCGAAACCGAACTCACCGCCGAGGAGCGCTTGCTCCGCGCCATCTTCGGCGAGAAGGCACGTGAGGTAAAGGACACCTCGTTACGCGTTCCCCAGGGCGAGCGTGGCAAGGTCGTCGACGTGAAGGTATTCAGTCGCGAGTCAGGCGATGAGCTCCAGCCCGGTGTGAACCAGTTGGTACGGGTCAGCATCGCGCAAAAACGCAAAATCTCCGAAGGCGACAAGATCGCCGGTCGCCATGGGAACAAAGGAGTGATCTCCCGGATCGTTCCTCAGGAGGACATGCCGTTTCTGCCGGATGGCACGCCTGTTCAAATGATCCTCAACCCGCTGGGTGTGCCGTCTCGTATGAACATCGGTCAGGTGCTCGAGACGCATCTCGGTTGGGCTGCGGCCGATCTGGGATACAAAGTTGCCACGCCGGTCTTCAACGGCGCAACCGAGCGGCAGATCGTCGACGAACTCGAGAAGGCCCACCTGCCTCACAACGGCAAAATGCGGCTTTACGATGGTCGCACCGGCGAAACATTCGATCAGGAGGTAACGGTGGGTCAGATCTACATGCTGAAGCTCGCCCACCTGGTCGAGGACAAGATTCACGCTCGTTCCACCGGTCCGTACTCGCTCGTCACGCAGCAACCGCTGGGTGGTAAGGCGCAATTCGGTGGCCAGCGATTCGGAGAGATGGAGGTCTGGGCGCTCGAAGCCTACGGTGCAGCACATATCCTGCAGGAATTGCTCACCGTAAAGTCCGACGACGTCATCGGTCGTGTCAAAACGTACGAGGCGATCGTAAAGGGAGAGAGCATTCTCGAGCCCGGCGTGCCGGAGTCGTTCAAGGTGCTCGTGAAAGAGCTCCAGAGTCTGGCACTGTCCGTCGAAGTCCTGAATGAGGACGAGGAAGAAGTACATTTTGCCGACGAAGCAGGTTTGGATCAGATTCCAAGCCTCGACGTCAACATCACCGGTTTTGAAAAGGGCGACTAGGACCATTCGGTACTGCTCGTGTGGTAAGGCGAGGTCACACACTCGCCGGAGTCCACACGAGCAGTACGCTATCCCGTTTCGGAGGAAACATTGTTAGAAGTAAACGACTTTAACGCTATCCGCATTAGCCTGGCATCGCCCGAACAGATCCGTGGTTGGTCGTACGGTGAAGTGACGAAACCGGAAACGATTAACTACCGGACGCTCAAGCCCGAGAAAGACGGTCTGTTCTGCGAGCGTATTTTCGGTCCTACCAAGGACTGGGAGTGCTATTGCGGCAAGTACAAGCGCGTCCGGTATAAGGGAATCATCTGCGACAAGTGCGGTGTGGAAGTTGCGCGCGAGAAAGTACGTCGCGAACGCATGGGACACATCGAGCTGGCCTCTCCGGTCAGTCATATCTGGTACTTCAAGGGCACGCCGAGCCGGCTCGGTCTACTGCTCGATGTATCGCCGCGCAACCTGGAGCGCATCCTCTACTTCGCACTGTATATCGTCACGCGAGTCCACGAGGACGAGCAGAAGAGAGCCCTGGACAAGGTGCGATCGGACGAAGCCGAGCGCATCGCCGAGATCGAAGGCAGCGTGAATGTCCGCGGCGAAGAACTCGCCGCCACCATGCAAGAGGCGGGCATTCGCCGTGCCCAGGAACTGGCCGAGATCGAAGAGCGTCGCACCACAGCGGTGAATGAGGTCATGGCCAGCGGCATCGACCTCGAACAGGCTAACACCCGCGTCGAGGAGATCGAAGCCCAGTACTCGCAAGAGCGCGACCACCTGATGACTCGCCAAAACGAGGAACAGGAAGCGGAGCAGCTTACAGCGGATGCCGAGCTGGCTCAGGGACGCACGGGCATCGACGACCAGATCGACGCGGTGCGCCAGGACACAGCCAAGCGCATCGAAGAAATCGAGTCGATCAAGTTCATGTCCCTCCTCAACGAGATGCAGTACCGTGACCTCAAGGAAAAGTACGGGTACCTCTTCGAGGCCGGCATGGGCGCCGAGGCCGTGCGCGACATCATTCTCCAGGTCAGTCTGGATGATCTCGCCGTCGAGTTGCGCAACGAAATTCGAAACTCGAGTCAGTCCAGCCAGCGTCGTAAGAAGGCGACCAAGCGACTGCGCGTGGTCGAGTCATTCCGCAAATCTAATCAACAGCCGGAATGGATGATCCTGACCGTGCTGCCTGTAATCCCCCCGAACCTGCGCCCAATGGTGCAGTTGGACGGCGGTCGGTTCGCCACCAGCGACCTGAACGACCTCTATCGCCGCGTCATCAACCGCAACAACCGGCTGAAGCGCCTGATCGAGCTCGGCGCTCCCGAGATCATCGTGCGGAATGAAAAGCGCATGCTCCAGGAGGCGACGGACGCCCTGATTGACAATGGCCGGCGTGGTCGCGCGGTGAACGGTTCCGGTAACCATAAGCTCAAGAGCCTGTCGGACATGCTCAAGGGAAAGCAGGGCCGTTTCCGTCAGAACCTGCTCGGCAAGCGCGTCGATTACTCCGGTCGATCCGTCATCGTGGTTGGGCCGGACTTGCGGCTGAACCAGTGCGGTCTGCCGAAAAAGATGGCGCTCGAGCTTTTCAAGCCGTTCGTCATGCGCAAATTGGTGGAGCGCAACTTCGCTCATAACATCAAGAGTGCCAAGCGCATCGTGGAGCGCGTCCGCCCCGAAGTGTGGGATGTGCTCGAAGAGGTCATCAAGGACCACCCGGTGCTCCTGAACCGCGCTCCCACCCTTCACCGCCTGGGGATCCAGGCGTTCGATGCTGTACTGGTCGAGGGCAGCGCCATCCAGATCCACCCACTCGTGTGTACGGCTTTCAACGCCGACTTCGACGGTGACCAGATGGCAGTCCACGTTCCGCTCTCACGCGCCGCTCAGAACGAGGCTCGTACGCGCATGATGAGTTCGAGCAATCTGCTCTCTCCGGCCAGTGGTGAGCCGATCGTTAATCCCACCAAAGACATGGTTCTCGGTTGCTACTACCTGACGGCACTGAAAGAAGGCGCCAAGGGCGAGGGCATGGTCTTGTCGACCTGCGATGAAGCGTTGCAAGCGCTGGAACTCGGGCGCATCGCCCTCCATGCCCGCATCTTCGTCGGCATACCACAACATCTCCTCAGAAACGAGAAGATCGAGATCAGCGCGGGACTTATCAACCGCTCCGATCTGGTACTTTTGCCGCACAGCTCGAAAGCCTACGCGCTCGAGACAACCGTCGGCCGGATCATCTTCAACGAAGCTCTGCCTGACGCGATTCCTTATCGCAACGAAATCCAGGATAAGAGTTCGCTCCGAGACGTCGTCGCCGAGGTGTTCGCCCTCTACGGCGAAGACAAGACAGCCTTCGTGGCCGATGAGATTAAACGACTCGGATTCCACTACGCCACGAACTCGGGCATCACCATGAGCGTGGCCGACATCACGATCCCCGAAGCAAAGCCCGGCATTATCGCCCTGGCCGAGGACGAAGTCCTGCGGGTCC
>DAINCT010000196.1:0-427 GCA_036732245.1 Chloroflexota bacterium
GAGACATGCATTCAGTGTAGAGGAACTACTGGACAACGACAACTCAGTTGTCTATACTTAGACAAACAGGTTGTCTAAGTAGGGAGCAGTAACCATGATCGTCGAGACTTCGAGCACGTCTATTCCTGGGATCGCGCATCACACCGCGCACGTCAACGGAACCGAGCTTCACTACGTGTCTGCCGGCATCGCCGGGTCCCCACTCCTGTTGGTCCACGGGTTCCCGGAGACCTGGTGGACGTTCCACAAGCTCATTCCTTTGCTTGCCCTGAACCACCGAGTATTTGCCGTCGACTTGCGCGGCTTCGGTGACTCGAGCAACGCCGAGGGCGACTACGACAGCACGACATCTGCCGAAGATCTGCATCTCCTTATCGGGCAGCTCGACGTCGGTCCGGTGCACCTCACGGGGCAGGACATCAGCGGC
>DAINCT010000196.1:437-7022 GCA_036732245.1 Chloroflexota bacterium
CGGGGCCACGGTTTTCCGACTCGCGGCCACACATCCGGAAGCTGTTCGCAGCTTCACCGCGATCGAGATGGGCCTTCCCGGATTCGGGCTTGAGGCCTTCGGCGACATCACGCACAGCGGCTCCTGGCACATCGGCGTCCTGGCAGCACCCGACATCCCCGAGATGCTGCTCGCCGGTCGCGAGCGGGAGTTCCTCGGAGGTTGGGCATTCCCAGCTATGACTGCAGTTCAGGGGGCGATCACCGACACCGACATTGACGAGTTCGTCCGCACCTACTCCCGCCCCAACGGCTGGCGCGGAGCGATTGGTCTCTACCAGTCGATGCTCACCGAAGGCGACAGCGTCAAGGCACTCGCCGAAACGAGCCCACTGACCATGCCCGTCCTGGCTATCGGTGCTGGTGGCGGACCGTTCACTGCGGGAACCGTGAGCCAGATCACGGCCGGCGGTATCAAATCCGTGCAACTCGAAGGCGTCGGCCACTACGCCGCCCTGGAGGCACCGGCAGTTCTGTCGAGCGCGATCCTCGACTTCCTGGAGAGCATCGATATGGCATGAGGTGCGGCGATGGCGCACACCCGCTGGCCTGCGCCATCGCCCGCCGTAACCGACACTTCGGCGTCCGCTAACGGTAGTTTGTTGAAGTAGGAGGAGAGGGAGTACAACGGGTGAGGAGAATCAACCATGACCCAGCGCCTCCCCGTGCCCGCCGCTCCCGATCCACTTGAAGCCTACTGCCAGCAGTTCGATCCCCTCTTTCGCCAACGGCCTCAGCGCGACCGCTCTCGTCGGTACCTGGAAGGTCTGCTCCTCCCGGCGGAGCGGAACAAAACCCTCACCGCCCTGGCGAATACCGAGCCAGTGACCGGCGCTCAGCATCCCCAGGCGCAGAGCCTGCAATGGTTCCTCTCGGAGTCCACCTGGGATGCCGAGACGGTCAACGAGCGACGGATCGCTGCCCTGCGTGAGGATCCGACCACTGCACCGACGGAGGACGGCGTGCTGGTGATCGACGAGCACGGCGACCGCAAGTGGGGCAACAAGACGGCCCACATCGGCAAACAGTACCTGGCGAACCTGGGGAAGATCGACACCGGGGTGGTGAGTGTGACCAGTCTATGGGCCGATGAACACGTCTACTATCCCCTCCACGTCGAGCCTTACACTCCGGCTCATCACTTTCAGAACGGCAGGGCTGATGCTCAGTTCCGGACCAAGCTGGCGATCGCGCAGGAACTGATCACGCGAGCGGTCCAGGCCGGGATCCCGTTTCGGGCCGTCGTGGCCGATTGCTTCTATGGCGAGGATCACGGCGTCCAGCAGGAGATCCGTGAGCTGGGACGAGGCTATGTTCTCGCTCTCAAGCTTTCCCATGCCTGGTGGCACCGCATTGGCACGATTGGGTCGCTGCCGGAGGCTGCTCAGGCAGAACCGTGGCAGGGAAAGGAGGAACCGGGTGCCTGGAGACAGATCGAACGCACGTTCCGTGACGGGCACACCGAGACCTGGTGGGCGTTGGAGGTACAAGAAGGACCATATGGGCCGGAGCGGGCGCTCCGAGCCGTGGTGGCAACAACCGACCCAGCGACGCTCCCCGAGCACCGAACCTGGTACCTGACGACGAATCTGCCTGCTCCTGGGTCGGGACGGGCAGCGGGGCAGGGAGTTCTGCCAGCTGCGGAGCTGGCCGAGATCGTACGGCTGTACGGATTGAGGAACTGGGTCGTGGCCACGGCATCACCCTTTAACTTGTGCCATAATCCCTTCTCAACAAACTACCGCTAAGGGCTGGACCGTTTGAGGCTCGTCAGTGGCAGCGACCTCCCATCGGGACGTCCCCCGCCGCGGTCACGCTCATGTTTCCGTGTCACGCATAGCTCGAAGTTTCACCTCGACTTCGCAGCATCCTCGGTCGTAATGCCGGCGAGTCGGACCGATGTGCTCCAACAAACGGAGCATCGGTACATTGTCCGTCAACACTTCCGCCACGAAAACTGTTATACCGTTCGCCAGGGCGAGATCGCGCAGATGGCGCATCAGACGCCCACCGATTCCCCTACCTTGATATTCATCCTCGACCACGAACGCCACCTCCGCTGCGGTAGGGCTCAAGCGACAGTAGCGCGCAACGCCGACGATGCGGCCGCGCGTCCCAGTGGTCGCCACGATCGCCGCATCATTCACGCCATCAACCTCGGTAAAGGTGTGGGCCAGCGGGATCGAGAGTTCTCGTTTCAAGCCGTGGAAGCGATGTTGGACAGTCGTGGGCGACAATCTGGCATGGAATCGTCTAAGCCGCTGCCAATCGTCTGGGCGGATCATCCGGAAATGGACGTCATGAATCCGTCGATCAGTTGACCGACTCGCTTTGGTTTCAAGGGATAGAACCGTCACGATAGTGCTTCCTTGCGCCAATCCTCCGCACCCTCAGGTATCACCAGACTGGAGATCGGTTGGTCGGTTTGAACCTGGCATCCGAATCGTTCGCTAATCGACCTGTTAGATGCGGTCACAGTGTATGGCTCCTCGGAAGTGGATACGTATCTGTACCTTGACAGTACGCGCCGCACAGCAACTCCGACATCCGGCGGAGGCCCGATATTGAAGGCAAGCAGGTATGACTTGATGGTGCAACTATCTTCGTGGACTGATCCATCGAAGTCGGCGCGGTGGCTTTCAGGCTCATTCGGGACACTTCTCAGCCATCGAACTGATGGGCAACAAAGGACGAACCGAGTACGGTGGTGGCACCACGCAACCGGCAGAGTGAAAGGCACGAAGCATATGTTTGTTACCCCTGAGGAAGCTGTCCTCGCCATTCAATCCAATCAGCGCGTCTTTGTGCACGGAGCGAATGCATTTCCACAGGTGCTGGTCGATGCACTGACCCGACGAGGTGAGCCACACTCCGACGCTCCCCTGGAAAACATCGAACTGGTCCATCTCCATGTCAACGGTACGACGCAATATGTCGCAGAGCGATTCGCCGGCCGATTCCACCACCGTGCCCTTTTCACGGGAGAGAACACCCGCGAAGCGGTCGACTCTGGGCGCGCCTCGTACGTCCCTATCTTCTTGTCCGATGTGCCCGATCTCTTTCGCAGCGGACGTCTACCGATCGACGTCGCACTCTTGCATCTGTCCCCACCTGACAAACATGGCTACTGCTCCCTGGGGACCTCGGTCGACTGCGCGCTGGCGGCGGCACAGATGGCCACGATTCGGATCGCGCAGATCAATCCGCGCATGCCGCGCACGCTGGGAGATTCCTTTATTCACGTCAGTGAACTGACACATCTGGTGCAGGTCGACGCTCCGCTGCCCGAGCACCGCTCCCGGCCGCCCAACGACGTGCAGCTCGCCATCGGGCGACACCTGGCGGAATTGATCCCGGATGGTGCCACGCTCCAAGTGGGGATCGGCGGTATTCCCGATGCAGTCCTCTGCGCGCTTGCGGACCGCAAGGACCTCGGCATTCACAGCGAAGTCGTGTCGGACGGTATCCTCGATCTGGTAGAGCGTGGTGTGATCACCGGGGCACGTAAAACGGTTAATCGCGGGAAGATCGTGGTGGCCTTCCTCAACGGGACGCAGCGGCTGTACGATTTCGCTCATGATAACCCCATGGTCGAGATGCGCCCGGTCGATTACACGAACGACACGCGGGTCATCCTCCGACAGAACGACATGATCGCGGTCAATTCAGCTCTGGAGATCGACCTCACCGGGCAGGTGTGCGCCGAGTCGATTGGCCCCAAGATTTACAGCGGTGTTGGTGGCCAAATGGACTTCCTGCGGGGCGCCGCGCTCTCCAGGGGAGGGAAACCGATCATCGCGCTGGCCTCGACCGCGAAAAGTAACTCGATTTCACGCATTGTTCCGACGCTCCAGCGAGGAGCGGGTGTAACCACCTCGCGAGCCCACGTTCATTACGTGGCCACGGAGTATGGGGTTGTGAACCTCCACGGCCTCGATCTCGCGGAGCGGGCACGTGCCCTCATCGATCTGGCACATCCGACCTTTCGAACAGAATTGACGCAGGCCGCACGTGAACTCTGTCTTTTAGCCTGACCCCGCGTGACGCAGTCAGCGGAGCGCCTCCCCTCGCACAACGCAAACCGACTGGGCCTCCGCGTATGGACTGCCGTCCGGGGATGGTTCGCCGGCCCGGCCGGTGACACCTGCCGACGCTGAAAGCTGGCGCATCAGAAGCCCACACAGCGTGCTTCGAAGCGTTCAGCTGTCACCAGGCATTGAACGCCCGCTGCAGGATTTTTCACACGACGTCACGCTGTAACCAGATCGCGGCGACGGAACGCTGATACGCCCACGGCCATAAACACGAGCCCGATTACCGTCAGAACGGTGGCGGGCAGCAGGGCGAACTTCTGAGCCGGGACCGCCGCCAGCACGTGAAATGGGCTGAGATCGAGGCTCCAGGACGGTGCTTTGATCGCCGTTCCGAGGGCGTCCCAGAGATAGGCGATCGCAATGGGGGCGTAGATAAATGCCACGGCACGAGGCGCGATCGCCAGTACCACGACCGCGGTCCCGGTGCTCAGGACAATGAGCGGGATGCAATTGAGGCCCGCCGCGACTACCGAGCCAAATGCGAGGTGTTGCCCGACCACCGCGGCGCCCAGCCACAGTGCGACAGCCGAAATCATCGCGAGTACGAGCGCTACGCCTGCGCCGAGAGTCGCTCTGCTTACCAGCCAGCCAATCCGCGAAAGCGGCTGGGCGAGCAGGAGTTCGAGGCGGCCGGACGCTTCCTCACCGCGCGCGCCGACTATCATGGTGACCCCGAGCAAGGTCACGATGACCTGGACGATTGAGAACGATGCTGCGATAGAGGCGTTGAGATCGAAACTGTGGGTGAACAGGCTTGAGAACGCGGAGTTGGACTTGACAAGATCCAGCAGTGTCTTGGTGAGGCTACCAAGGAGCAGAGTGTACACCAGTGAACCTACCAACCACACGGTCAATTGGGGCAAATCGTCTCGCAGTGCTGCTTGCCAGGGCGCGCCGAGGAGAAAGCGCCGTGGTGCCCGGCTGTCGCTTTGGGGAAGCAGCCCGAGCCCGATATCGCGTACCGCCAGCATTCGTCGTGCCATCAGGATTAGCAGCGTCGCCGTGACCGCGATCGCGAGGAGTGCGACCGGCGAAGGGGCGGCCGGCGGGTGCATTTCCTCTAACCAGCCGAGCGGCGTCACCCAGCGCAACCAGTCGATACCACTGCCCGCGTCCGCGGCGGTGCGAATGAAGAAGGAGGCGGCGAGCACACCGATCGCTGCAATTCGAGCCCCCCGCGTGGTCCCAATCAATTGGCCGGCGACAGCGCCAACGGCGGCGAACAGCAACGCAGCCAGCATGAGTTCGAGGCTGACTTCCAGACAGTCGACCAATGTCATCAATCCCTTGGTGACGCAGAAGGCGGCCAGACCCGCCACGTTAACGGCTCCGATGACAATGGTCTCGATCGTCACCGCGATGAGCGCCGCCGCGAACCACACTGACCGAGACTGCGGTTGGCTCAGGGCCAATTCGCCTCGACCTGCATCCTCTTCTCCGCGCAGCGCACCGACCGTGATGAATGCGCCCCAGATCGCCATGATCATGACGAAGAAGCCTAACGAACGCCACGACAACCAGCCCGTTGGATTTCCGATGTCGTACGGGTAGCCGTACAGGGCCCGCAGTGCAGCGTTCGATGTGAACGAGGCCAGGGTAGCCGCACGGGTGGCGGCGTCCGGGAAGACGGACTGATACGCCGTAACCTGCACGATATCGTTGATCGTGATCAATGTTGCCATGACGATAAGCACCGTCCGATTCACGCGCAGTTGTCGCCGCACCATCGCGTACAGGCCGTTCATGGCATCATCTCGAGCCGTTGCGAGGCGCGACCGCTGGTTCCGCTACCGCGCCGTTGCCACGGTAATGCACCAGGAAGATCTCTTCGAGTGAGGGTTCACGGCTGTCGAGTGTCGTCACTGGAAGGCGAGCCAGCACCTGGAGGAGCGGTCCCATATCGCCCCGGACCTGAAGTTCCAGGTGGTGATCGTTGACCGCTGCGATTTCGACACCCTCGATGTGGCGCAGGCTCTCGAGCGGAACAGAAGAATCCGCGAATGTGACCTCAACGGTTCGTGCAGTGAGATGACGTAACTGGGCTAGTGTCCCCTGGTCGATCAATTTCCCGGTCCGTAAGATGCCGATGCGATCGCACAGAAGCTCGACTTCGCTCAGCACATGCGACGAGAGAAAGACGGTCTGTTCTCGCTCCCGCGCCTCGGTGACCGTCGTGCGAAATGCCGCCTCCATCAATGGGTCAAGGCCCGACGTCGGCTCATCGAGGATCAGGATCTCGGCACGCGTGGCAAAGGCCGCGATCAACTGAATCTTCTGACGGTTGCCCTTGGAAAGGGCGCGCACCTTCTTCGCCGTGTCGAAGTCGAAGCGAGTAACAAGTTGGTCTCGATACGCGCGATCGCAACCACCTCGCAGATTGGCCAGATATTCGAGCGTTTCCGCACCCGTCAGCGTCATCCCGCCCGCGGTCAGGGTGCCGGTCTTGTCGGTAC
>DAINCT010000197.1:0-6997 GCA_036732245.1 Chloroflexota bacterium
AAGCGGGTGTCGTTCGCGGCCTATCTGTCGGAGGTCGACCGGATCGTGTTTGAAGATGCTCCTGTTGGCCAGTCGCCATCGCTCGCCCCTGGAGTCGTATCGCTCGAAACCGTCTCGGTAGCCTGAGGTCCCCATGCCACGGGGCGCTGTAGTTGGAAGGCACGGTGGAGTGAACCGCGATGACGGGTGCAGGCGAGACCGTTCCCTCCTATACTGGACCAAGCTTGTCGCACAACGGGAGGAAGAAGCTCCCGCCCAAAAGGATCATCGCGTCCGCGTCTGAGCGCCATACTCAGTCGACACGTGACAAAGTGCCGGTTCGGCTGATTGTGATGGGCGCTTCCACCAGAACGTAGTGAGGGACTGATATGGGGGAACAAGACCTCCCGGCATTTAGCTGGCCGACTCGACCCGAGGATCAACCGTCGATCCATCCCGTTCCGTGGCACGAGATCAACCCCGAGTGGGCTTGGGGCGGGAGCACCGGGGAGGGCGTCAAGGTCTGCGTGGTCGATTCGGGAATCGAAGCCGACCATCCGGCGCTCGGTGGTATGGTTCGCGGCGGGGCAATCGTCGAAAAGGGCGAAGAAGGCATCATATTGCGCGAGGAACCGCATACCGACCTCTTTGGTCATGCGACGGCTTGCGCCGGAATCATCCACAGTCTCGCTCCGCAGGCAGAGCTCTATAGTGTGCGCGTGCTTGGCCCAAACCTCAAAGGCGGAGGAGACGCATTGGTGGCCGGTGTGCGTTGGGCCGTCGATCAAAAGATGGACGTGATCAATCTCAGTCTCAGTACGCGCAAGCAGGAACATGTTTCCGTGCTGCACCACCTCGCAGATGAGGCGTACTTTCAGGGCACGGTCATCGTGGCATCCGCTAATAACATGCCGGTGTATAGCTACCCGTGGTTGTTTTCCACGGTCATCTCGGTGGCAAGCCACGCCGAACCCGATCCGTTCACGTTCTATTACAATCCAGACCCGCCCGTGGAGTTTACCGCTCCGGGAGTGGACCTTGACCTGGCCTGGGCCGATCACTCACGCGCTATGGGAACAGGAAACAGCTATGCAACCCCGCACATTAGTGGAATCGTCGCGCTGATCAAGGGGAAACATCGCCAACTCACTCCATTTCAGATCAAAACGGTCCTCTACTACACCGCACGAAACGTCCGCGACGCGGTTCCGGGCGAAGAGGAGGAGGCAACGACACGTGTCTGAAGATAATGATATTCGCAGAGAGCTCGAGGCTGCGCGATCGACCATCGCTGCCCAGGCAATGCAAATCCACCAATTACAGGAGGTGGGACAGGCCGGCAGCAGCGTGGGAGCACTGCGCGATATCCTTCAGTTTTCCGACGTGGTCGGCGCCACTGTGGGACAGGCGCCGTACCATGCATTGCTGGACGGTATCATCCAGGCCGCACGTCGCCTCTTCGATGCGGGCGCCGCATCCATCCTGCTGCTCGACCATGCAACGAACGAACTCGTCTTCGAAGCTGCGACGGGCGGCGGCAATGTGCTTAATATGCGCATCCCGGCCCATCAGGGGATCGCCGGCTGGGTCGTTATGACCGGCGAGCCGATCGCCGTCTCAGACGTGCGGCGAGATCCACGCTGGGCCCGTGACTTCGCCGAGTCGACCGGGTACGTGCCCCAATCCATCATGGCCGTGCCACTCCTCCTGAACGAGGATGTCGAAGGCGTGCTTGAGGTTCTGGATAAAAAGAACCAGGGTTCCTTTGGACTGGACGACATGGAATTGCTCGGATTGTTCGCTCACCCTGCTGCCATCGCAGTGGAGCAGGCTCGGCTGGTGACCAAGATCGGGAGCCTCATGGTGCAGGAGTTGCGGCGAGTTGCGGAGGAAGAGCATGTCGGCGTAGCAAACGATGCCAGAGTCGCTCTCGAGACCGGCAGCGGCACACCGGATCGAACCCTGGAACTGGCTCGGCTCGTTCACAGGATCGGCCGCAAAGGCGACAAGGCTCGAGAACTCGCGATCGACATCCTGACGAGTATTTCGAAGCAGACGTGAACCGGCGGGTTCGCGTCCGCCCTGTAGTTTACGCGCGCGAGGCAGGAGACAGTGAGAAGGCGGTCACGACTTCCATCCTGGACGCTGCAGCCTCCAGGAGCGACCGGTTAAGGTCGCCCGATCGGCTGCGCAACTCTTCGAAATCTTCCCGACTCATCGAATAGAGGGTCACCGGCTTTAGCGCCCTCACGGTGGCAGTCCTGGGCACCTGTTGCAGCAGGGCTATCTCGCCGAAGAAACTGCCCGGACCAAGTTCGGTGGTCATACTGCGTCCGTTGGATGTAATTTCCACCCGCACCAGTCCCTTCGCAATGGTGTAGAACTTATCTCCCTCGTCTCCCTGGCGAATGATGATGGCGTCTTTCGGGAACTGTTCACGGACCATCCGGCGAATCGCCCACTCTCGGACACCCAGGGTCAGCCCGGCAAACGCCGGAATCTGGGCCAGCACGGCCGGCTCAGGCTGGCCGGCCAACTGGGCGCGGAGGTAGAAGCTGGCGCCTCCGGTGATGACGACCGTCAAGACGCCCAGACCAACCAGCGAGGCTGTTAATCCCGGCCAGATCACCAGCGGACCGCTCAGGACGGTCCCGATCAGCATCATGTTGACAAAGAGGGAGTCCATCGAGCCTGATGCCTGTCCAATCATGCTCTCGGGCACGGCTTGTTGCAGTAACGTCTCGAAGGCGACGAATTCCAATGTCTCGGCCAAACCGACGACGAGGAAGAAAAATAGGGCGGCGGCCGCGACGTGCCAGGAGCCAAACAGCGCAAGCGCGACTCCTCCCAGCGCAACACTGCCGGCCAGCAGTTGGTCGAGTCGAATTGTGCCGCCGAGCGCAGTCGCTACGACACCACCCAGCAAGCAGCCGATCCCAAGCGCCGCATAGAGGTATCCGATGCCTCCGTTGCCCAGATGAAGCACCTTCTCGGAGAACGGTACGACCCAGACGGTATCTGCGCCGGAGGCGAGTTCGGGCACGGCCATGATGAGAGCGGCGAAGACGAGCAGCGGACGCGTCGCCAGCAGCCTGAATCCCGCTACAACCCCGATCGAATCCTCCGCTTCCTCCTCACCCTCGGATTCATCTCCCGTGAGCGGGGTCCCCAATCGCAAACCCCACAATGTCATGAGGGATACGACAAACGTCGCAGCCTCGATCCATAACATCTGAGAAATGAACCCCTGTTCGGCGATGATGCCACCGAGCGCGCTGCCCAGAATCATGGCAATCGAATCGGCCTCCATGAAGGCCGCATTCGCTGCCAATCGCTCGGACGGCACCCGCACCAGTGAGGGAATGATTGCCACACTGGCCGGCGCGAATAGATTGCCGAAGGTCGTGAACGTGAACGCCAGCGGATAAATGATCGGCCAGTCCGATTGGTTCAATGCGAGTGCGAGCACAGCTGTAATCAGCCCGCGACCCAGGTCCGCTGCGATCATTGCCCTCCGATATCCCATGCGATCCGCCAGGGCGCCGGCGAATGGGCCCAGCACCAACCCTGGTATCAGGCGAACGATCCAGAGCAGACCCACGTACACGGTGTTGCCGTGGCTATACCCATAGATGACGACGCTGAGGGCGATGGTATAGAACCAATCCCCCGTGCTCGACACCAGGCGGCCGGATAGCAGGAGGGCCAGGTTCCTGGTTCGGAGCACAGCCAGAAGTTCTTTCATCGTTGCGAGCACTCCTTACCGACCGGCCGGTGGCACGACTGGTGTCAATACTACACGGAACGTCGCTTCGGCGGAAGAGTGCGCTCCAGGCGATTTGGTTGCGGATTGAACGATGCTGTGCTAGTTTTGACCGGACTAGTGTTGACTTGAGCGGAGGGGACCGATTACAGCATGGTGACGGAGACCGTCGACGATGCGCTGCGCGAAGTGTCCTTATTCCGTGATCTTGCGCCCGACGAACTCGGCACGCTTGCGCACCAGGTGATTCGAAGAGATTTCGGTCGAAACGAACTGATCTTTTCGCAAGGCGATCGCGGCGACGGGCTGTACTTTGTCGCGAGCGGGCATGTCAGCATCAGCCGTCAGAATCCGAATGGCGATGAGCTCATCTTGGCGATGTACGTACCGGGCGAATACTTCGGGGAACTCGCCCTTTTTGATGAAGAGCCCAGATCTGCCAGCGCGACTGCGATCGATGACTGTGGTGTCTTTTTCCTATCCCGCAGTGCGTTTCGATCGTTTCTCGGTACCCATCCTGCGGCTTTGCTGACGTGCCTGGAGGTCATCGTGGGGCAACTCCGCCGCTGCACTGATCTGGCGGACGAGATTGCACTCCTGGATGTCCGCAGTCGGTTGGCCCGCCGGCTCTTACGCCTGGCCCAACAAGGGGTGGTGGAGAGCGAACGGACCATTCCCGGCAGCGCTGCATCGTATCGAATTACGCAGCAGCAACTGGCCAACATGATGGGCGCTACCCGTGAGAGCGTGAACAAACATCTCAACGCCTTCGTGAATGAGGGTATCATTCGTCTCGAGCGAGGCCACATTCACATCCTGGACGTAAAGAAGGTAGAAGCGTACAGCATTGGATTGATCTAAAACTGTGAGGTAGTTCATAGATTTAGCCGCAATATCGTCCTATAGTGACGGTGTAAGGCACATTAGCCGGAGTAGTAAGACGAATACCCAAGAGGAGTGCAAAATGTCCGAGGAGCAGGAAATCGAGAAGACGGAAACCACCGAAGATGTCGAAGGCCACCATCACCACGGCATGGGCAAGCGCGAGACGTTTGGCGTAAATGCAGAGGACAAAGAGCTTGCCACGGACGAAGACGACGTCGAAGGCCACCATCACCATGGCATGGGCAAGCGCTGACCCTGACCGCTCTCGACGAATAGCCGAATGTGAGGCTATTCAGTCATAGTGCGACGGTAAGCACCAAGATCCTGAGGGGCCGGTTTGCCGGCCCCTTCGGCTTGTTTTACGCACTGACCCGCCAATCGCGCAACGTAATCTCCGGTCGTACCTGGCCGTTCCACTCGTTAAGTCCGAAGTGGAACACCACATCCAGGTGCGTGCCGGGCTGCAATTGGAAGACCGCGGGAGGAGCGTTGAAAAGGACGCCCTCTAACCGCGTGGTTCCCTGCATGAGCGAGAGGCGGCCATGCGATCCGCTCTTGAGACGCACAATGCGTTTGAGTTCAACCTTCCGAGTCAGAAAGAGCGGCTCGCCGAAGTCCATCCCGAACGGTGCGAGTGAGAGCAGCTGCCGGCCGGCTCCAGCGGTCAGTTGGGCGAACCGCACCTCCGCGTCGATGGTGAGAATCGAACCCTTTGGGTCCACAGCAATCGTGCCTCGGGCATACTCTTCCAACGTCTGCTGGGCCACTGCCAACTTGTCCTGGGCCACGCGGAAGCCGCCGGCGCGGGCATGCCCCCCATAACCCAGGAAGAGGCCCCCGGGGAAAGCTGCCTCGCACGCCTCCAGCATTTCGTCGATGTGGACACCGGCCACGCCCCTGGCAGACACCGATACGATACCGTCACCCGCCACGGACCCGACGAAGGCCGGGAGTCCATAGAGTTCCACGAGCTTGGACGCCAGCAACCCGGAGATACCGCTCGGCCACTCACCCACGACCACCAAAACCGGCGGTTGTGTCCCGGCGGAGACATCGCTGGCTATGCGCTCGGGTTCACCCAATGTGGCGGCCATCGAGTCGAAGGTTTCCGCCACCAGTGCTTGTCGCTGCTGGTTAAAGTCGCTGAGCCGCTCGGCCAATCCGGCTGCCACCGCGCCATCGATGGCAGTCACCAGATCGTACGCGAGTTGTGGTGACGCCATCCGATTTGCCGCATTGATTCGTGGGGCGAGGTAGAAGCCGACGCTGACCGGATCGATGCGATGCCGATCGACCCCTGCTACCTCATAGAGAGCAAGCAGGCCGGGTCGCCGCGTGTCCCGCAGACGGCTCATGCCCCGAATGACCAGTGCCCGATTCTCGTCGCGCAGGGGGACCACATCGGCTATTGTGCCCAGCGCGATCAGATCGAGCAGATCGTCTGGATTGGGTGCCTGGGGAAGACGCGCCCGTAGCGCCTGCGCGAGCTTGTACGCCACTCCAGCGCCGGACAATGAGCGGAAAGGGTAGAGCGAATCATGTCGGGTGGGACTGATCGTGGGACAGGTTGGCAGCGAGCCGTCTGCCCTCGCCTCGTGATGGTCCGTCACGATGACGTCCATACCCATGCCTTTCGCTACCTGTACTTCTTCCAGGCAGGTGATGCCGCAATCCGCGGTGACGAGCAAGAAAACGTTCCGGTCGGCCAGCCGGGCCAGCGCCTCAGGATGCAGTCCGTGGCCTTCTTCTCGTGTTGGAATGTAGGCAATTGGCGATAGACCAAGACCGGTCAGCGTTTCTACAATCGCGGCAGTCGAGGTGATGCCGTCGCAGTCGAAGTCACCGTAGACCGCAACGCGTTCGCTCTGGTCCGCCGCCCGCGCGATTCGCTCCACGGCCGCTTCCATGTCGGGCAGTAGAAACGGGTCATGGGAGATGAGGTCGCCCCGCAGAAACGCTTGAATCTCGCTGAGGCTACGATACCCCCGGCAGTACAACAGATGCGCCAGCATGACGCTCTCGCCGTTCAGGGCAGCGCGGAGTTCACTGGGAATCGGCGCGGCAACTTGCCACAGGGCGCGATGCCCTCGTAGCTCCAGGTCCGCAACAGTCACCGTTCAGCCTCCCAGGGGCTCCCGTCGACGGCAAAGTCGCATGACGCCACCGCACAGAACCGGACAATTCTACCGCGGCACCGAGTGGCCCGGTGTTTGCCAGGAGGGCGCAGGAAGCGTCTGCCTTATCAGGACATGAAGCCGCGGGACGTAAGTCCACCCTGAAATGACAGACACGGAACTAGACGAGGATCTTGATTTGGTGCTGTTTTATGAGTCGGCCAACGGCATCCTCGCATGGTAAACCACGCGTATC
>DAINCT010000198.1:0-6990 GCA_036732245.1 Chloroflexota bacterium
GCGCTACCGCCCGTAAACGGCGGGCCTCCTTTTCGAATCCGCTACATTTTGCCCGCACGAAATAGTATCCATTTCGTCAATCTTCCTGTACACTGTGGGTCAATGAAGACTCGACATTGACAAGTAGTACGGGGGGAGACATGCAGGATACGACATCTCGTGGGCGTGAGGGCAAGGCCCAGATTGACATTCTGGCGGCCGACGTGGGCCAGCGCATCCGGGCTGCTCGAAAAGCACGAGGCATGAGTCTGGCCGACGTGGGTCGCGATGATTTGACGCGATCCTTTCTCAGCCTGGTGGAGCTAGGACGCAGTCGTATTTCCCTGCGGGCGCTCTCGATCGTCGCGTCACGGCTTGATCTGCCCATCAGTTACTTTTTGGAAGATACTCCCGGCAGCCGTGAGGGCGGCATTGAGTTAGTGTTGGACTACATCGAAGCGGATGTTGTTCGCGGGAAACCTGACGCTGCCCTGGAGAAGTTGGAGAACCTGGAAGTATCCGAGGCCCTCCGTCCACGTGTCGAGTGGCTGCGCGGTCGCGCCTTGATCGATTCAGGACATCCTCGCGAGGCTGTCGTAGCGCTCCAACAGGGACTCACCGCTGCCAAGCCGCGCGACGACTCGGCCCTGACTCCATATTTGCAGATGGAAATGGGACGTGCCCTATACGGGACGGGGAACTACGACGAAGCTCTGGGGCACCTCCGTGACGCGTTGGACGCTTCGGCGGGAGATTCCGAAGACCCGACCCTGGTGGGCCGCATCGCAACCGGTATCGGCCACATTCTCTACATCCGGGGAGATAGTCAGGGCGCGATCGAGCACTACGAGCGCGCACGAGACCTCTTCCGACGCGTCTCGGATCTCAACACGCTCGGCGCTGTGTACTCAGGTCTCAGTCTCGCGTATAACCGCAAGGGAGATGCCGCCAACGCCCTCCGGTATTCGCGTCTGAGCGTCTCGGCATTCACGGCGCATCAAAACGAGCAGCAGGCAGCACGAGAACTCAATAACCTTGCCATGCGTTACCAGGAGTTGGACGACCTGAAAAGTGCGCTTGAATGCGGCTCAGAGGCGATAGCACGGGCCCAAATGGTCAAAGCTCGCGACGTGGAAGCCATGGCGCACAGTACGCTCGCCTCCGTGCACCTGCGCCTGGATGAATTCGATGAAGCGCGATCCGAGGCGAGGATGGCTGAAGGGATGGCTCGCAACGACGACGATGTCGCGCGCATCGACGCGTGGATCGTGCAGGCGAAGATCGCGGAACATGACGGCGATACTGACCGCGCTGACGATTTGTACGTGCGAGCCCTGGCCGGGCTTGACCGCGCCGGCTGCTATACAGCTTATGCGGATACCGCGCTCGGCTACAGTCTGGTCCTGCGCCAGCGAGGCGAGACTGAGCGGGCGCTGGAATACGCGGTCCAGGCGGCCCAGACCAAGGCGGCTCGCGCCACCTGATCTCTCCAGATCGGCTGCGCAGGCTCGAAGTAACTGCCTGTGGGCGACGCCTCCAGCAGGGCGATTTTTCTGGCGCGTCGGAGGCAGGCAGTTTCCCCTCCGCCAGCCGCCGTATTCTCGCGCCCTCCCTAAAAGGAGTAGGCAGTTCTACTGCTAAATACGTATATCTATCCGTGGTGGCCTCACGTACAATTTACGTCAATCAATACTTGAGATTGGTGTTGATGCCGAGCCGGATAGTGGGAGGTACAGATGAAGCTCAGGGGGATACGACGGACCGCGCTTGCTCTGGTATTGGGCCTGGGAGCGATCACTGCATTCTGGGGAGCAACGCAGCACCCTATAGCCGCTGCTCCGACGCAGCACCGACTGGCGGGAGATGCCATGCCGCCAATCCCGCAGGTGCAATCATTTTCCACGTTGTGGTAAGGTCGACTTTTCCTGCCTAGCAACGAGTAGTCCCGACATGCGGAGGGCGCACGAGCGCCCTCCGCTCTCTTTTCCCAACTTTGCCTCTCCCCAGGCCACGTGAGCACGTCACTCGCGGCTTTGCATCGCCGCACCGAAAACGGGTAACTAGGACTGTGCCGCGAAAGGGGGGATTCGTTTGTTACAGGTCAGCAACGTTTCCAAGTCGTTCGGCGCAGACCCGGTACTCCGCGGAATTACGTTTTCGCTTGGGTCGGGCTCCCGTGCCGGACTGATCGGAGCGAATGGTTCCGGCAAGTCGACCTTGCTGCGCATAATTTGCGGAGAACTCCCAGCGGACGGCGGAAGCGTTCGGATTCACCCGACGGGCAGCGTGGCGTACCTTCCGCAGTATCCTGCCGACGAGCTGCATCTGTCGCTGCGGCTCGCCCTGCTGAGGGGCGCGGGTCGATTGGGAGAGCAGCACATGCGCCTGTCCGAACTCGAGCGCGCACTTCCCACCGCGAGTGGAGCGACACTCGAACGCCTTCTTGCCGAGTACGCCACGGTGCGTGAAGAGTTTGAGCGCCTAGACGGGTACTCACTCGACGCCCGAATGGACGAGGTCGTACAAGGACTTGGGTTGCAGGCGCCCGATTGGAACGCGCCGGTGAGCACCTTATCCGGTGGCAACAAAACAAAGCTCTCATTAGCTCGCCTCCTGCTGTCTGCATCTTCATTGCTCCTGCTCGACGAGCCGACTAACTTCCTGGATCTGCCCGCCCTCTTATGGTTAGAGACGTTCGTCAGGCGGGGCGACCGAACGTACCTGATCGTTTCTCACGATCGGAGATTCCTGGATCGTACAGTCGATACCGTGTTGGAGATCGACGCGACGGAACACCGTCTTCGCCAGTGGACCGGAACGTACAGCGATTATGCGGAGGCCCGCTTGCGGGAGCAGCAGAGGCAATTGGGGGCGTATCGCGATCAACAGGCTGAGATCGCTCGCATTGAAGCGGACATCAAGCGAACAAAAGAGCAGGCTCGTGGGGTCGAGGCTCGGACAAAATCCGGCCCGGGTGCGGATTATCAGCGCCGGCTGGCGAAGAAAGTGGCACATAAGGCGAAAGCCAGAGAGCGCCGATTGGAGCGGAGCCTCGAAGAGCACCGGATTGAGAAGCCGAGACCAGCATGGGGGCTGCACCTGGCGGATCTCGACGCCGGCAGTATCGCCGATAACCGCACGGTACTGGAAGCTGTCGACGTACGCGCATCGTATGGCGAATTTCGCGTCCTGGCCGGGGTCGATTTGCACCTTCGAGGTCAGGACCGCGTGGTCTTGCTGGGAGAGAACGGATCCGGTAAGACCACGCTGTTGGGCTGCCTCGCGGGCATGGTCCCGTACGAGGGGAGCATCAGACTTGGTCCCAGCATTCGAGCGGGATTCCTTTCACAGGAAAGTAACGAGCTACCTCTGCAATCCTCGGTGCTCGACGTCTTTCGGTCTCGCACTGAAATGCACGTTGACGAGGCCCGGACATATTTGCATAAGTTCCTATTTGCCGGCAGCGACGTATTCAAGTTGGTGGAGACACTCAGCTACGGGCAACGCTCAAAGCTCGCACTGGCGATTCTTATCCTGTCGGAAGCCAACTTTCTGGTGCTCGACGAGCCAACCGGTCACATGGACATGCCGGCGCTGTCAGCTATTGAGGGTGCAGTCGCGGAGTTTGAAGGTCCACTGTTGGTGGTATCACACGACCGATACTTTCTCGAGCGGATTGGCGTAACGCGAGTTGAGGTGATGGACGCAGGAACCCTTCACCCCGTCGACAGCCTCGACGCGTACGAGGGACAAATCGTACTGAGCGGAGCGTCGTGAGGTCGCAGAGGGACGGGATCAGTCGCCGGCGGATGAATGCCGGCGACTGATCCGAACCGGACAGGGAGGTGGATGCAGTCCCTGGCAACACAGAGCCAGGGTCCGCACTTATGAATCGATAATGTTTGCATATCCGGATGCAGCCCAGAACTGTTGGGCGATGACGCTATACCCCGCATCACTGGCGTGAATATCACTCTGAGTACAGATCAGAGATAGGGTGCACAGGGTTTGCGGCTGTGGAGACGCAACGTTGAACGGCGTGTAGGCGTCCGCAACGCGCGCACGGTAGGTCGCTGCCTCCGCGGCAATGATTGAGTTTTGTTGCGCGACAATCTGATCACTCGCTGGTTGAACGAGCGTGTAGGGATTGTAGTACTGCATGACGATGATCTCGCTGGTAGGAGCGACAGATCGGAGCGCCGCCAGAATTTGCGAGAGATTGATCGAGTACTGAGTCAAGATCGCGGACGCACCCTGAGCGAGGCAGGTCGTGCCAGTCAATCCACAAGTGGAAATCAGCGTATTGAAATCGTTGGAACCGATGTCCAATGTGATCGGGTTGACCTGTCCCGGATGTGCCCGCAGGAAGGAGAGGGCGGCGTCCATCTGCGAACCTGAATAGGAGTTATGCAGTGTAAATCCCGCCGAGGTATACGGACAGCCTCCGACCAGGAAGGTACCGCTGGTCTCCCCCGGGCACGAATCGTTGACGGTCTCGGTGGAGGATCGAACACCCGTCAACAACGACGCAAAGTCATCCACGTAGCCGGTATTGAACGCGGTGGGCGGCTCGGTGGGGAAATTGGCATTGAATCGAGCCTGCTGGTAGCCAAAGGCGAGCGAGTCGCCCAGGGCAAGATAGTACCGACCGGGTGGGGCAAATCGTGGCGCGGGTGACGAACCGCCGGCAGGTGCAGCCATTGCCGGATTCGCCCCGAACAACGTCAGAAGAGCGGCGAGTACAACGATGAGGGACCGAGGGATTGTCATGGTCAGCGTCCTTTCGCGGTGTTTCGGTTGATGCTCACGCTATCCGTTTGCGTGATGGAATGCATCGGGGAAAGCACCAAGACCAGGCCAGGTGTTACCACCGATGAGGCGTCAGTGTTTTCGCTGGTACAGCGGCTCGAAAGTGACCCTTTGCGCCAGAATCCCTGCGGTATCATGACCGCATGAAAACTCCCGTCTCGTACGACGAGGTACTCGTAATAGTCGGCTCGATGGCAGCGTTCCCGGCGCCGTGGTACGTCTCAGGAGGATGGTCACTCGATCTCTATATGAATCGAGTGACTCGATCGCACGAGGACCTTGAAATTGGTGTAGCGCGTGAGCACCAAGCCAAGGTCCATGCCCACTTTGCGCATCGCCCTGTCTTCAAGGCGGTCGACCATGCGTGGGTCCCCTGGGACGAGGGTGAGACGCTCGAATTGCCGGTGTTCCAAATACTGATCGGCCCGCAGGGGCCGGGAGAGTTCGAATTCTTTCTCAATGAGGTGCATGGCGGCCGCTGGTACTTCCGCCGCGACCACTCTATCTTCGGTCCAGTCGACGAACTCATCGTCTTAAACTCCGCCGCGATTCCGATCCTGGCTCCCGAGATTCAGCTACTCTACAAGTCGGGAAGCACACGACCTAAGGATGAAAGCGATCTTGCGGCCGTGTTCCCATGCCTCGAGCCTTTCCGACGGGAGCGCCTACGAAGGCTACTGGCGGCGTACCAACCGGATCACCAGTGGCTCCCGCGGTTGAGCGATCCGGAGTAGCGGTGGATTCTCGTACTATGAAACACTCATTCACCGCATAAGGGGAGGCATGCTATGCCCGAAAACCAGTGGATCGTGAACTCGGTAGTGTCCACCACTACCCACGTTCACGGTCGAACTTTGAACTCGGCAGGTAAGCATCATTTCATCATCGACGGACCGTCTCGACCGAACGAAGAGATCGTGTCAATGGAAGCCTTTCTCGCCGGGATCGCTTCGTGCGGCACGCATCTCATGGAGGACTTTGCCGAGGAGGAGGGAATCGAGCTCCGCCGAGCGACCGTGACGATCGAGGCTGTCCGGCCACAAGCCGAACCGAATCGCTTCGATCATATGGATCTGCATATAGAACTACTCGGCCCTACTCAAGAGCAGGCCGAGCATCTAACGGAACGCTTCAAAGGTCGCTGACCCCTCTACCGCACGGTTGCCGTGGCGACCGACGTTCGGGTGACGGTTCATGCTACTCCGCACTCAGGTTCCTGAGATGATGCGCCGCCGGCGAACCCGCTAACGCGGGCGTGCGGCATCAATTACCTGGAGAACCTCGTCCGCGGTATCGTGCAACGTGATGGCGCGTACGACTACTTCGTCTACCACACCCTCCCAGGCCGCCAGTGCGCTCTGGATGTCTTCCGGAGTGATGGCGGCGATGGTGGTGTCCATGGCTCCAACGCCCATACGCTTGAAGTGCGCGGCATAGGCAGGATACGACTCATACGTAGTCGCCTCGGTGCGCAGCCTGGTAATCGCCGCTTCGCCCAAACCGACACGCACGTACGCAAACACCTGGGGCATGGGTCTCCCTGCTTCGCCGGCGCCCTCCTGTACCCAGGTGATCGACCGTGAGGCATATTCGGGCGTCAGCCAGTTGAAGAGCACGCCATCTGCCGCGGACCCCGCCAGGCGGCACATCCTAGGACCGAGCGCGGCAACGACGATATCTCCTTGATACGTGTTCCTCAGTCGTTGCAGGCCCGCTTCGACCCGCTGGAGCCCGCCTGGTCCCGCCCCACTTCCTATGCCCAAATACAGTCGTTCCGCCGGCAGTGCGACACGATGCACATCGGATGTAATTTGTCCCGGATCGGGCGAGGTCAGCGGGATGACACCGACGCCCAGGCGCAGCGATGGAGCGAGCGGCGCAAGTTCTCCGAGGACTGAAAGGGCGTCCGCGCCGGGTGGGTTATTCAGCCAGAATGAGCTATACCCGCCTGTTCCTACGACCTTGCCGGCCGTCAAGAGAACATCTCTCGTAATGGCAACCGCCAGTCCAAGGCCCCGACCGGTCGTGCTGATGGTGTTCATACACTTGCTCCTCCTTACTGCACCATACCTCGAACCGAAATGCAACAAGCGGGGCGCCGGTCGAACCGGTGCCCCGCTTGCGTGTTGACCGCGACGGTTTAGGTTGTGCCGAGGGCGTTGACGACGTCCTGGAACAGATTCTTCAGGTACGGACCAACCA
>DAINCT010000199.1:0-3195 GCA_036732245.1 Chloroflexota bacterium
AAGCCGCCTTCCGGTCCGATGAACAGACTCGCCGTCGGCGTCTCATGGGTCACGCAGAGGTCCTTCATACGGAGACTGCGTTCCTCCTCCCAGAAAAAGACCGCCGGACCTGAATTACATGCTTCAACGATCGCATCCGAAAAGCGCATGGGCGGCGAGATTTCGGGGATTTGACCCCTTCCGGACTGTTCCGCCGCTTCGCGTGCGATGATCTCGAACCTTCCCTGGCGCGACGAACTGGGCTCAGCCGGCACCGCGCGGGCGGTGACGACCGGCACGATCCGGCTGACGCCGACCTCGGTGCATTTCTGGAGCACCAATTCCATTTTCGCTCCCTTGAGTAAACCTTGATAAAGGGTCAAATAGGTAGCCGGTTCCGCTTCGTTCCGGCGTGTCATCTCGACGGAACCGGTGGTTGTTCGTCCTACGGTCTCCAGCACCACGACCGACTCCATGCCCGATCCGTCGAGCACCACCACGCGTTCACCCGGTTTAAGTCGCAGGACGCGTTCGATTTGACGTGATGCTTCACTCGGAAAGGTGACGCTTTCTGCCTGCACCGCGTCGGGAGGGAGGAAAAAGCGATGCAGCGTCACGCCGGGGCGCGGGCCACGATCAGCCACCAGTCGCCCTCGCGCTGCTGATCGGTGATTTCCAGGCCCGCCTCGGTGAAGGCCCGACGCACCAGGTCGGCACGCTCGTCGATGATGCCCGATCCGAGCAATTCCGCACCCGGTGCCAGCACCGCGGCGAGTTGGGGCGCCAGGTCGACCAGTACGCTGGCGATGATATTGGCAAATACAAGGTCAAACCGGTGTCCCGCCACCGTTTCGATGGAGCCACGCTCTATCGCTACCCGGTCCGTCACACCGTTTGCTTCGACGTTCGCGCGCGCCACTTCGACTGCCACCTCGCTCGTGTCGAGCCCGGTGACGCGTGCTCCCAGCATGGCCGCCGGAATGGCTAGGATCCCGGACCCGGTACCGAGGTCAAGGATACGCATGCCCGGCCGCACGCGCGCCTGCAACGCCGCCAGCATGAGCTGGGTGGTGGGGTGCAGTCCCGTGCCGAAGGCCATGCCCGGGTCCAGTTCCACCACGAGTTCCTCGGGTTTGGCTGCCCATTCCCGCCACGTGGGTTTGATGACGATCCGCCCGACGCGCAGCGGGTGAAAGTGCTCCTTCCACCCGTTCGCCCAGTCTTCTTCGTCTAGCTCGCGCCGTTGTAGTGCACCCACTGGTGAGAGATCAAAGGCCTGCAGATGCCACAGCGCCGTTTCGATCTCCCGCTCTTTGGTCGCGAGATCGCTGCCCATGGGGAGATATGCCTTGATGACTGGGTGCCCGACGAAGGTCGGAAGTTGTTCGCCCTCGCGGTCCACCTCGATCGGCTGGTCGATCGAAACGCCGCCGGTGCCATGAGCGTGAAAAACCTCGGCAACCGCGTCCACGGCTTCCGGGTGCACTTCAACGCTTAGTTCGACCCATTTCACGGGTTGGACCTATCCGCCAAAGGCTTCTTTCACCCGATTGAAGAATCCCTTGTCGTCGCCGTCAACCTGACTTTCTAGTTCCCCGGCCAGCTCTTCGAACAACTCGCGTTGGCGACTGCTGAGCCTGGTTGGCGTTACTACCCTCGCGAGCACGTGCATATCGCCACGGGCGGTGGATCGAAGATGCGGGACACCTTTACCGCGCAGCCGAAAATCACGTCCGGTCTGCGTCCCCGCCGGAACCGTCAGTTCCACCTCGCCGTCCAGGGTGGGAATCTGAATCTCGCTCCCCAAAGCCGCCTGCGCGACGTTGATCGGGAGTTCGTAGTAGACGTCATAGCCGTCCCGCTTGAATAATTCGTGCTCGGCGACGTTGAGAACGATATACAGGTCGCCGGGCGGTCCGCCCTTCGGCCCAATCTCGCCTTCCCCGGACAACCGAATTTGCTGGCCCCGATCGACTCCCGCCGGTACTTTGACGGTCAGTTCCTTTGAACCGAGCAGCCGTCCCTGCCCTTTACATGTCCTGCAGGGATTGGCGACCACCCGGCCCTCGCCCTGACACGCTTCGCACATCACGACGTTGACAAACTGCCCGAAGACGGATTGTTGCACGCGCCGTAGCTCGCCGCTGCCGTGGCAGCGCGGACAGGTCTCGGAACCACTTCCCGGCTGCGCGCCCGTGCCGTCACAGGTCCCGCAGGTTTCCATCACGGGAATCTCGATCTGCTTCTCCGCGCCGAAGACCGCTTCGAGGAAAGTGATGGTCATGTCGTAGCGCAAATCGGAGCCGCGCTGCGGTCCGCGCTGGCTGCTGCGGCGCCCTCCGGTGCCGAAGAATGTATCGAAAATGTCGGCGAAGCCGCCCAGATCGCCAAATCCGTCGAAGTTCCCGGAGGGACCGGCGTGGCCAAAGCGATCGTACGCGGCCCGCTTGGATCCGTCCGACAGGACTTCGTACGCCTCGTTGATCTCTTTGAAGCGTGTCTCGGCGTCCGGCGCCTTATTCACGTCAGGATGAAACTGACGCGCTTGATTCCGGAAGGCTCGTTTGATCTCGGTCTCCGAGGCAGTGCGCTGCACGCCCAGGACCTCGTAGTAATCGCGTTTTGTTGCCACTGGATACCTTAATTGGCTCGTCGGTGAACGGTCAAAGTGCCGGAATTGTGTTGGTGCATTCTAGCGGAATCGGTTCTCATGGCCCGGGGTTTTCAACCTCGGCCGTGACTGCGATCTCTTCCGCCTCGGCGGTGTCGCTGGTGCTTGATTCGGACGGTTCCGAGGTGCGCTCGTCCGCCTCCGCCACCGACGGCTCCTTCGCGATTTCCACCAGGGCGGGCCGAATCACACGGCCGTGCATGGTGTATCCCTTTTGATACTCCTGGATGACGGTTCCTGCCGCCGTGCCCTCCTGTTCCCGTTCACTCACGGCCTCGTGATAATGCGGGTTAAAGACCTGTCCCTGCGCCTCGATCGGCGCGAGCCCTTGTTGCTCCAGCAGCGCTTCGAGGTGTCGCTGGATCAACATGATGCCCTGCAGCCAGGTGAGCATTGCCAGATTGCCGGGAATGGTGGAAAGCGCGCGTTCGAAGTTATCGAGTACCGGCAGGAGTTCTTGCACCAGCCGCATCGACGCGAATTGCTCGACCTCGCCGCGCTCTTGCTCGGTGCGCCGCCGGAGGTCGGCCAGATCGGCCGCCGCT
>DAINCT010000199.1:3205-6989 GCA_036732245.1 Chloroflexota bacterium
TCTCTTGCAGGTCTTTGACCCGTTCGCGTTCGGAATCGAGTTCGTGCTGAAGGGTCTGTACGTCGATGCCTGCGGGGGAAGGCGCCGATTCCGGCGCGTCGGGATCCGGGATTGATACGGTCGGCGTCGGAGACGAATCGTTTTTTTTACGCCACTTCACTTCAAAGCGCGGATCGTCCAGCCCGATGGGGCGCGGTTCGGTGCTTTCGGTCGCTTCTTGCTCTTCAGTCATCTCACTCTCAATATGGATGTACGAGATCTGTCATCAGGTCCGTCATGTAGCGGACGAGCGCCACCGCTCTCGGATATTCCATGCGGGTTGGCCCGACAACGCCGAGGAAACCCGAGCCGTCACCCTCGTGGCCATACCGTGCCAGCACGAAACTGTAGTCCTGCATGCCTTGCACGGTCGTCTCACCACCGATAACAATTTGTACATTGGCCGGACCGGGCAGGTCGGAAAGCAGTCGTTGCAAGGCGAACCCCTGGTGAAGGAAATCCACCATTTGGCTCAGCCGCTCGTTGAGCATCCCCGCTGGTTCCCCGTGTCGAGGTCCGAGAAACTCCGGCTGTCGGATCATATCCGCCAAACCGGCATGAAAGACTTGCGCGTGCTGATCCTCGCCGCGCCGCAGGAGCTGGGCGGTAAGGCCGGCCACGTGAGCTTCCACCGGCGGCAATTCGAGCAGCTTGGCCTCGATGTTGGTAGCCGATAGGCCGCGCAGCTGCGCGGTCAGGTGGTCGGCGATAATACTCAAATCTTCTTGCGGATGCGCATCGTCCAGCGTCACCATCTCCTGCAATACGGTGCCATCTTGCAGGACCACGATGAGTAACGCGATGGTGTTCTGAATCCCGATGAGCTCGAGATGGCGCATTCGAATCTCGGCGGAGCGCGGAGCAGTAATAAGCCCCACATTTTGCATACGCTGTGCCATGATGGTCGCGGCCAGCTTCAACCATTCCTGCAGCTCCATATGTGCCTGGTGAAACTGGTGCCGAATGGTACTGGCCTCGGAGTGAGCGAGGCGTGTGCGCTCCATGAGGCGCTCGACGTAGTAACGATAACCGGCGTTCGTGGGGACGCGGCCACCCGAGGTGTGAAGCTGGCGCACATAACCAAGTTCCTCGAGCAGTCCCATTTCGTGGCGTATCGTGGCCGAACTCACGTTCAGGCCACCCAGGGACACAATGGCAGCGGACCCGATGGGATGCGCCGTACCGATATACAGCTCGACGATTGCCTTAAGAATCCGTTCCTGGCGTTCGGTCAGTTCCACTCGAATCCCCCACGTTCCCCCATTAGCACTCTCCCACCTAGACTGCTAACACCCTCCATAGTACCACCCTCTACGGCTCGACGTCAGGTCACTGCCCCGGTTGCGGCCCCGTTCATGGGGCGCGACACCCAGTACACGCGTGCATGACGCTCAATCCGAAACGGATAAAATGGCAGGCAATGTGGGATATTATCGGGCAGATGGAGACGGTCGCGATACTCGAAGCGGCGATCGCGAGCGATAAGTTGCCGCATGCACTGCTCCTGACCGGGCCGGCCGGCATCGGGAAAACGACACTGGCCAGGGAGTTGGCGAAAGCGCTGAATTGCATCGGCGATGGCCCCCCTTGCCAGGCGTGCATCCATTGCCGCCAGATTGAAAGCGGCTCACATCCCGATGTGTCCATGATCGAACGGGCAGATGGGAAAGAAAGCGTCCAGATCGCTCAGGTGAGGGCCCTCCGCGAGGCGGCCGCACTGCGACCGTATCAGGGGAAGTGGAAAGTCTATATCATCGCGGGAGCTGAAGTACTCACCCTGCAGGCAGCGGATGCCCTGCTCAAAACCCTGGAGGAACCGCAGCCTCAAGTGACAATAGTGCTCACGGCAATTGAGGCCGACGCTCTACCGGCCACTGTTATATCACGCTGTCGGAGCATGCCGCTCCAGCGCTTGGACGACGAAACGCTGGCGGCGTCGCTCCTGCAGAGGGGCGTTGAGGCGGATGAAGCTCGGCGGCTGGCGCGTCTGGCGCGTGGGAACGTCGGATGGGCCCTACAGGCCGCTAAGCAGCCCAGGATCGCGGCACAGCGCCGTGAGATGCTCGAACGGCTGGGAGAGGTGCCTGACATGGACCTTGATGCACGGCTACAACTGGTGGAGGCGATGACATCCGATCGCAAAGACCGATCCTCTGTCCGCCAACAGGTGGAATTGCTCCTCTTGCTGGCTCGTGACCTGGTACTCGTAAAGGGAGGGCTGCCGCCCCGCACGGCCCTGGACGAACAGCAGGAAGCGCTGCGGCGTCAGGCTGAGCGACATTCCCTGGCGGAACTCAGTGCGTACGTACAGTCGATTCGTCAGGCTATGATTCGCATCGACGCCAACGTCGATCCGCGTCTGGCACTGGAGGCAGCCCTGGTTGCGTCGACGTGAGAGTCGCCGGTGTGCGTTTGGCGGATGGTCGCATGGTGTGGCTCGATGCGGGTGACCTCGCGGTCGTGCCACTCAGTCAGGTGAAGGTGCGACTGCCCGGTGGGGACGAAGCAGGCGAGGTCTTTGTGAGCCCCGCAGAACTTCTGTCGCCTCCGTCGCATATCGACGGCCTGCTCATCGAAGCTCACGACCCGCGATGGCCCGAGGGCGATTGCAGCGAGCTGCCGGGCTCAGAGTTTCCGGCGCTGGGAGAAACGGTGCGTCGGGCGGGGGTCGAAGGGACCGTGGTCGCCCTCGATCCAGCCGAACGGCGAATCACGATCGCGCACGGCGCCGATGCTCTAACGGTTGTCATGCTGGATGACGTGACCGGTGAGTGAGACGTCCACCGGGTGGGACGAAGATAGCTCCATCGAGTTCATCGAACTCGGCGACGTCATCACACCCTCCCGCCAGGAGCAGGTGGATTTCATGGCGTCTCTGGTGCCGGCTGATGAAGGCGAATCTTTCTCGATCGTCGACCTGGCTTGCGGGGCCGGAGCACTCTCGGAAGCCGTGCTTCGCCGGTTCCCTCGAAGTCGAGTTCTTGCCCTGGATGGGTCGGCGGCCATGCTGGAGCGGGCCGCGCAACAGCTCGCCCCATACGCCGACCGAACCGATTTTTCCCGTTTCGACCTACGGGCACGCGATTGGGTGCAGCGTCTTCCGACGGATCTGCGATGCTTCGTTTCGTCGCTGGCGATTCACCACCTCGACGGGAGTGAGAAGCAAACGCTCTATCGCGATCTGGTGGGCGCCCTGCCTCCCGGCGGTGGTCTCTTCATCGTCGACCTGGTTGAGCCGGTGAACGATCGTGCATGGACGGCGTACGGTGACGCGTGGGATGCGATCGTGCAGCAACAGTCGCTCGATTACACCGGCTCATCGACGTCATATGAGCGCTTTCGTGACGGCTGGAACCATTATCGTGAGCCCGATCTGGAGTTTGACAAACCGTCGGGTCTGTTCGAGCAATTGCGCTGGCTGTCCGAGGCGGGATTGCGCGAGGTGGATTGCTACTGGTTGCGAGCCGGTCACGCCATTTATGGCGGTTATAAATAGCGGAACTCCGTTAGTCGTTCAGGACCGCCAACCATCTCTTCGCCTGCGCCGGCGTCGACAAACGGACGATCTGGAGATGGCGATGTTCCGGCTCTCGCACAAACCCGGGGTACTCTCGGCGACGTTTACCGTGCGTCTTGATCGCCCAGATGTAGAGCGATTCGCGGCTAAAGACGGTGCCCAGCCGCTCGCGATTACCATTCCACAACTCATGGCCTGTTCGCACCCGCTGCAACGTGCGTCGAGTCA
>DAINCT010000200.1:0-6986 GCA_036732245.1 Chloroflexota bacterium
CATCGCCTCCGTGCCTTGGGCGAGCGGGCTGCCGATCGTGCCGTCTGGCTGTACTAACACCATGCTGGGCGTCCAGTGCACCTCGTATCGCTGAAGCACCTCCTTGTGGCGCTGCACCAATACCGTCGTTAGTCCATGCTCGCTGACTTGGGCGCGGTTTGCGTCGATGCTGCCCTGGCTAACAACCGCAAGCGTCACGGTCGGGGTCAGCTCCCTCTGCCAGTGGGCGAGGTCAGGTAGCAGCGCATTACATGGCCCGCAACCGGGATCGAGGTACGCAAGCAGCAACGGCTTGCCGCGATCGAGAAGAGCGGCCAGCGTCACCGTCTCACCAGACAGGTCGGGAAGTCGGAAATCTGGCGCGCGCGAGCCGACCGGCAGGCCCATAGGCTCCGCTGCCTCTCCCGGGGCCCGTGCTGCCGGCAGGGCTTGTGCTAGGCGCTGTTCCAGGCTCTCCAGCCGCAGCAGCAGTCGGCCATTTTGGGCCAGCAGTTGCAGCAGCAAAAACAGGCTGATACCGCTGACAGCAAGTGCTGCCATGCCCAGCGCGAAGCCCGCCCACGCACTCACGGTCCCACCTCCGAGCCATCCCAGAACGTCCCACCCGGCACCGCCGCGCCCCACAGCGACGACGATTCCCGCAAGCGCGGCCAGGACCGCGTTACGCGCGAATGTCCACCACCCCACGGGGGTCGCGGCGAGCTGGCCGAAGCAGTGACATTCTGGTCGCCGGCCGCGCGCAAGCGTGAGGCCGACGACGGCGGTAAAGAGGAGGAGCAGCGCCAGCGCGGCGACGGCACCTACCCAAGCCGTACTGATCGGGATCAGCAGAGCGGCGACCGCCAGCTCGACGAGCGGCAAGATCGCGCCTCCGGGCAGCACCACTCCTTCGGGGACGCCGAACTCTCGCAGCGCCTCGCGTGTTCCGGATCGGTCGAGGAGCTTGGCGACGCCCGCAACGGCGAAGGCGGCGGTGAGCGCCAGACGAGCCAGCAAGAGCGCGAAAGCCATCGAACCGGATACCTCACGAAGCGGCGGAGTACACGTCGCGCTCACCGTGAACGCGCACGCCCGACCTGTCAATATCGGCTGACATTCTTCGTCGCAGGCAACCTCGGTGTCGCGTTGTCGGAACACCGCATTTCCACCAGGCAATTATTGCAGAATCATCACACCAGGCGCATATTGAATGTCGCACAGGAGCCACCCCGCTTTGCGTCGCGTTCCGTTGACCGTCTCCTTCATCGCCGCGCTCTTCTTCATTGGCGCCTCGGTTCGTCCCTCCCGTCGGTTCGGCGATGGCTGAAATCAGAGGTGGTAGTGAAGACTATTCGCTTGGTCCGCTGATGTCAGGCAAGACACCTTCGACGATGGCACCAATGCCGGGGAAGAGCGCCGCGATAATGAACCCCTCAAGCAGCGGTCGCCCCTTCTGCATGGCGACATACGCGCCCAGTAGTCCGCTTACAACGAGAACCGCGATGGCGAGCACGTACACGCTATTGCCGTCAACCAAGATGGCACCTCCCAAGCTACTCACAGTATGCACCGGGTCAACGTGGGCAGGATTCTGGTAGCGGTGTGCTTACACGACTCCTTCGCTTCCGGTGCTACAGTGATCGCCGGGGGTGGCTCATATGCCCTTGTGGTATTACAACGCGTCGAATATGTCCCACGTTGAGACTTATACCAATGAGAAAAAGATGCGGCGCGATGTTGAGAACGCCGCGAAGCATGGTTGGGTGCCACAGACTTCAGCCGGCACTGCTGGACACGTTCACTTGGGGCGCAAGATTGGGGCCGGTCTTCTCTTTGGACCGGCTGGGCTTCTATTCGGTGGGTGATCCAAGGACAAGATGACGATTACGTTTGTGAGGCCGCCAAAACCGGCAGCGTTGAATCAGCAGCCAGCGAAGCCGGAGCCGGCTCCGGCCACTGAACCGCGAACCATCGCCAATGAGCTCACCAAGCTTGCCGACCTCCGAGACCGGAAAGTACTGAGCTCGGATGAGTTCGAGGCCATGAAAACGGAGGCCCTGGCCCACCGGATGCCGGTAACGCAAGAAACCCTCTCCATTGTAGAGGCGGCCAATCGCCTCTCGATTGCGTCAACGACATTGATGAGTTGGATCGAAAAGGCGCGTGCAGATGGCCCGAACGGCGGCGTTGTCCGCCGCAAGCGCTATCCCGACCTCATCATTACGTGGGACAGCAATGAACTGCGCGTTCTGCCGTGGTGACCCCCGCTATGCGCCGCGCCTTCATCCTGCCCGCTGCCGCCCTATGCCTCTTCATCGGTTGCAGTTCGAGTAACGGCAACGCCCCCCAAAGCCGTCCGCGGGTGTGGGCGGCGGTAGTTCTTCAGTAGCCGCCGGCCTCGGCTACCCACCGGAAGGGTTCGCTTCGACTCTAGGCGCACCAAATGACCACAGCGACCTGAAGAACGGCGTTCTCCACTTTCGCCGGTGTGCAAGCAAGAACCTGGACGAATTCATTGTCACCTTCATCGGTGGCCGAGCAGTTGTCGTCTCGCATCAGTCGTGTGGCGGACCGCCAACCGATGCCAGCCGCATATCAGAGGCCAAGCCTTTCCTTCCCTCAGACAGCGTGGACAGAGGTTCGGTTTTGATCCCCATAACGGGCGAGCGGGGTAGGCGATTTAGCAGCAGTACGCTTGCCGCGGCAGTGCCGAGCTTTGATACCTGCAATGGCCCGCCTCCAGCGGCAGGCACCGCGACGCTCGTTTACACCGCACGGGGGTGGGATCTTGCTGTCGGGAATGGCTGTTAAGTTCATTGAAGGAGGCACCTCGCCATGCGCCGTTTCAGCATCGGGCGCGCTCTTCTTCATTGGCGCCTCGGTTGGCCTCCACCCTTCGGCTCACGCCGTCCCCCGGCCTTCCCCGTTGCTCAACACAATGGGGACGCCGTGCCTCGATGCATCAATCGCCTGGCGACCTACCTCTTGCAGCATGGTAACCAGTGTGACCGGAAACAACGGCTGCACCGTCTCGCTTGCTCCTATCCGTATTCCTGATGCAAGCACCGCGTGTTGTGAGAGCGGCGAGCCGTAGACCGTGATGCGCGGCCTTGCCTCGGGCTGACTACGAAGAATGGCAGTCAGTCTGTCAGAGATATAACTTGCCTCGTATGGGAAGGAAAGGAGTTGGGGTGCCAAGTTTTTCAGCGCAGTGGACGCCTTGCCATAAACTATCGTTCTTCTGCGGTTCTTTACCCTAGTGAAGCTTGCGCCTATATCATCGAGCATCGCCGTCACCAGTTCACGAGCCGTCTGCTCGGACGGCACTACCATTCGAAGGGTATCGAGACCGTCCGCTGTCTCGACCTCGAACACCGCCACGAATCCGTCGCCGAGCAAATTCTGCCTCGTGGTACCAGAAGACGTTAGCGAGACCTGAGAAGTGCCGGAGAGGCCAAGTCTGCCAACACCCAAGCCGACACCACCAACACGCCCACCTACTCCCCAGCCGTGAAAGCCGAGGTCGTGCGAAAGCCATCCGGTGATGCTCGCGACGGTATTTTCGTCGAAGTGCCGGCTCACCTCTGCGAGTCGAAGACCATCATAAGTATGGATAGGTTCGCTTATCGTGAGAGATGATGGGCCACGACCAAGGAACGACTTGAAGCCGTCGCCGAGCACGTTTGCGGCTGCAGTGTCGCGATTGCTCCGCTCTACATATATCGTGATAACAACGATAACAACGATAACGGCGAAAACGATAAAGAATATCGTACCTACGATGACTTTGTCCCTTTACTAATTGCAGAGCTCTTGTCAAATCCTGTGGAAAAGCCCTTCCAGCTCCTGCCGCTAATTTAGGCTGCCCTCGAAACTCCGTGCCCGCCAATACCAGGCGCATCAGGTTCTCGCCGCCATTCTGCGTGCGCCAGTTTGAGCTTAGCCGCTCGATCAGCTTGAACACAAGGTACAACGCGTTCTGACGGGCCTGCAGACCCACTGTTCAAATCGCGCGGCCGTCTCCAGCACGCTCGCCACGTCGCCGATGGCGCGCCCGCCGCTGCTCAGTAGAGCGATGGCTGAATTTATCGCGGCCATGCGCGTGATCGCCGTCTCGCGGTCGGGCCGGGTGCCCGTTGTTACCGATTCGTTCCCCACGTATTTGCCAATTGGGGAAACGGTCTCCGCCGTCCGCACGAAACCCGACTTATCCAGCCCGACGCGCACGTGGGCGCCTCTCTCCGGGGCGGCAACGCCGGCGGCAAACTTCGAGATATTCAGCCAGCCGTCGTGACCCTCAAGCTGAAAGCCCTTAACGTTGGAGCAGGTTACCACGCCGGCGAGCTGCTCAGCGATGCGATCCTGCGCCATCACCTCACCTCCGGAGTGAAGCAGGCTGGGCAGAGCGCCAGGTCAGCGCCCTTGTCCCAACCGTTCGCGTAGACCGCAACATCGGCGCCGGCACGACCACACCAGAGGCACGGGCCTGTTGCGCTGCAGCGGCGTGGTAGCAGTGGCCGTAGTGCTGCCGCGCGAGGCCGGTGCACGACACCGGCGACACGCGGACCGTGTAGAATGCTGGACCGTTCCGTATAAGCAGTACTACAACATTCCTTCCGACCCCAAAGCCGCTAGATCAAGCTGCAGTTCCGAGGATTACTTCAACGGAGTAGGACCCTTGCTCCGAAGCGGAGCCTGGCGGGCGTATGGTCGTCGATGTAATGAATATTTGCTCGTTTGCTCGCGAACACGTCTCGCGGAAGCGATGTGCATCTGCCCTTTCTACTCATGGGCCGGTTTCGGGAGCCATCCGGACTGCCCCCTTTCTTATAGGCTCGTTCCATGCGTTTCTGTACTTGAATATCAGTATGATGCTGGCTGTTGATATTGTAAGCTATATGTATCTATGGTATACTGTTCGCGGAGGTGAACGGCATGGTTGACGAGCCACACTTGACGGTCAGGCAGGCAGCTGAGCGGCTACAGGTCACTGAGGCAACGGTCAGACGGTGGCTGCGCACGGGTCAGATGCGCGGCACATATCTATCCGATCGGGCTGGTTGGCGCATACCAGCATCGGAGGTGCGCCGCGTACTCGCAGAGGGCTTAACAGCCACTGCAAAGGTGAGTGAATAACATGCCACGTCTTCGAGGAAACGGCGACGGAACAGTAACGAAGCGCACCGCTGCGGCGGATGTGCGTTGGCAAATGGCGATCTACGACGAGAACGGAAAGGGTGCGTATTGCCGTAGGAAGAGGGAGCTAAGCAGGGAGCGGAGATACTAATTATGTCGAAGCGCGGCAACGGCGAGGGATCTATAGTCAAGCGGAGCGATGGTTATTGGTTAGCACGGCTGACGCTGCCCAACGGCAAGCGGCGGGCGCTGTACGGCAAGACGCGGCAGGAAGCTAACGCAAAGCTCGTTAAGGCGCAGCGCGAAGCACAACAGGGCGTGCAGCTTCCCGCTGGAAGGGGAGAAACGCTCGCCCAGTTCCTTGATCGCTACTTCACGGATGTGGCGCCAGTCGATAACCGGCCTGCGACGGTGAAGCACTACCGCATGGACGTACGTCTGTACATCGTGCCTGCGCTTGGGAAATATCGGCTGCGCGATGTCACGGTGCAACGGATCCAGGGGATGTTGAACGGTCTCCGCGATCGTGGGTTAGGTGCGGCGACCATCGAACATTGTCGGGCAACGCTGCGCGTGGCTCTTCAGCATGCACTCAAGGAAGGGCTCATCGTTCAGAATCCAGCCATGCTGGTGCGTGTGTCGAAGGTTAAGAGCCCACGAGTCACAGCGCTTACCCCATCTCATGCCCGTGCCATCATGGCAGCCTTCGAGGGACATTGGTTAGAGCAACTCGTGACGGTGAGCTTGGCGACGGGGCTACGACAGGGAGAGTTGCTGGGCCTCGGCTGGGACGATGTAGACCTAGACGGGGGTACGCTGTCCGTGCAGCGCCAGCTACAACGCACGGACGTTGCCTATATACTCGCGCCCCTGAAGACAGAGCGCAGTCAACGCACGCTCGTCCTGCCACCATTGGCCGTGGATAGTCTACGGAGCCGCGGGACTCGGCAAAATGCCGATAGGTTGCATCTGGGCGCGTGCTGGAAGGATACGGGCCGCATCTTCACCACGGCAACCGGTGAATACCTCAACGGCTCAACCGTCTCCCATACCTTTCAGAAGCGACTGAAGGCGGCAGGCTTACCGCCTCTCAAGTGGCATGGTCTGCGCCACGGCTGCGCCTCGCTGATGATCGCCGAAGGTAAGGACACGCGACGCATCATGGAGCAGTTGGGGCACAGTCAGATCAGCGTCACGGCCAACACCTACAGCCATATCAGTGCCGAACTCATGCGCGACACAGCAAGCGCCCTGCAACGCGCCCTGACGGGGATGGCCTGACCTCTCGCCCGCGTTGGTACAGAGATTGGTACATTTACTGCGGATCCAAAGTTAAATCCCCGCCAAATGGCAGGGATTTACGCATCGACCCTGGAGCCGAAGAAGGGACTCGAACCCCCGACCCGCTCATTACGAATGAGCTGCTCTACCAACTGAGCTACTTCGGCGTGTGCCGGGATACGACGCCTGCTAATTATCTCGCGGACGTTCAAAAGCCGTCAAGGCAATTCCGGTCGGCGGGTCGGAGCCCGGAGGGCGGGCTCGGCGAGCGCCATGCCGCAAGAGCCCCGGGAGGCAAGCACGAAACGGCGGACTAGCCGGACCGCCGCCGACCGTTTGCCGTTTGCCCCGCGAAAGCGTTACCGTCTGGTCGGAGTCGCCGCGGAATCGCGGCCGGGAGGGACCATGGACGCATATTCGGCAATTCGAACCAAGCGCGACACGCGCGCCTACAGCGACAGGCCTGTTCCGGAAGACGTTGCGCAGCGCATCATCCAGGCCGGCCGCATGGCGGGCAGCTCGAAGAACTCGCAGCCGTGCCGCTTGGTCGTCATTCGAAAGCCGGTCCAACGCCAGGCACTATCCGAATG
>DAINCT010000201.1:0-6962 GCA_036732245.1 Chloroflexota bacterium
TTAATGCAACGCTCGCCGCATCCACTCTACCGTACCGACGTCGCCGCGCCACAGGTGAGGATCACGTACAATAAGAACGTTGGATCCGGAGGCGTGCCATGGTGGAAAGAGCTTGCAGCGTCTGTCACGAGCCGATCGCGCGCGGCGAGGGCGAGCCGTGTCTCCTCTGCGGGGAGTGGTTTCACTTCGACTTCAAGCGCTACCCTTCCGCGCCCGCCTGTGGCGTCGCCAGCGATCGGGTGCCCGGACTCGTTGCCTGAGGCGTGAGCTTCGTCTGCGCCGTGTGCGCAGTTGCAGCCGGAATGCCGGAAAGCCTCTTGCCGCGACCGCGACAGGCGGTGAGTGGGTAGGCTCGCCGCATCGACCAGTCAGCAAGGACACCCCGACACTCGATGGTTCGTCGTCTGCCATGCAGCCGCAATAAATCAGTCGTTCTCGTACTGCCCGACAAATGCCGCGATCGCCTGGAAGTACACCTGCACTCCCGCTGCAAGCAGGTCGTTGTGCCCAACTCCGGGGATGACGACGAGTTCTTTGTGATCAGATCCCGTCGCCTCATGCGCCTCCAGAGCGCGCTCGAGTGGAATGAGCTCGTCCTGCGCTCCGTGGATGGTGAGCAACGGCAACCGGATCGCCGCCAGCCGATCGCGCTGAGCGCTGGCCAGCGCCTCCCAAGCATCCTCCTCGCCCGGAGAAGCGAAACGGGTCCAGCCGCGCAGATTGGCCGCGCCCGACTCGATGATCAAGCCGCGAAAGCCGTCCGGGTCGGTCGCGGCGAGCTCCACGGCAGAAAGAGCACCCAGCGATCGCCCCATGAGGAAGCGGCCGTGGCTCCAGCCGAGTTCGTCGAGCCGCGCCAGCACAGCCGCTTTCACCGCGTGGGCGTCGGCCATCATCGCCGTGAACGTCGGTCTGCCGCCGCTCAGGCCGTAGCCGCGGTAGTCGCCGACGGCCAGATTAAGGCCGAACTGCCGGTACAGACTGGAAAGGTCGTCGTAGTCGGACACCACCTCGCCATTGCCGTGAAAGAGCAAGACGGTCGGAAGGTCGGGCGAGCCGCCGTAGATGCGCGTGTGCAGCCGCACGTCCGGTTCCACCGGCACGAACAGGTCCTGCGCTCCGGCAGGCGGCGACGAGCGGTCGGAGCGCGGGTAGAACATGATTTCGCGGACGTGTGGGCGGTCGAGAAGCGTGAAGTCGGCCACCGCTGCCTCCCTCGGCGGTCTCGCACGGCGTGCCGGTGGGAGGGCAGACGCCGTGCGAGCCTACCGTAGCACGGCGGGCTTGGGGCGCGTTAATCGCCGCCCGGCGACTAAAGTCGCGGGCTTGATCAACAAAGCCCGCATGCGCGGGCTCCCGAACTGGCGCGGGTCACCAACCGGCAGCAGCCGGTTTCGTAGCATGAGCCTGCGGTTTTAACCGCCGGGCGACCGCTCTGCATAGACCGACGGGGTGTCAGACGTTGTTTCGTGGAAGAAAGTTGCTTCCGGGACGCGATCGAGCTAGCGTCCGACGCTGCTGCCTCCATCGACGGGGAGCGAGACGCCTGTGATGAACTGCGCCTCATCGCTGTGCAAGAAGAGCGACGCATACGCGACATCCCAGCCGGTCCCCATTTTGCGACCGAGCGGCACCTGCTTATCGCGCGCGGCGATTATCTCCGAACGGTCCCCGCCGGCCGCTACCCGCGCCTCAATCGCCATCGGCGTGTTCATGAGGCCCGGCAAAATCGTGTTCACCCGGATACCGAACTGGGCGTTGTGCGCGGCGAGGTTCTCGGTCAGGCCGATCACGGCGACCTTGGTCGTCTTATAGCCCACATACGGGTACGGCGTCCGCGCCGCCATCGAGGAGATATTGACGATCGAGCCGCTTGCCTGCAGGCGCATCTGCGGCAGCGCGTGCTTGCAGGCAAGCCACATGCCGCGCAGATTCACCGCGAATATTCGGTCGAACGCCTCGACAGTCAGTTCGGTGGCGGGCGCGTCATCAAGCGCCAGGCTGGCGCCGACGTTGTTTTGGAGCAGGTCGATCCGGCCGAACCGGCGGACGCATTCTTCGACCGCCACCCGCACCTGGCTCTCCTCGACGACGTCTGCCGCGTAGGCGATCGCCTCACCGCCGTCCTTTTGGATCATCGCAACCGTGTCTTGCGCCGAAGCAAGCGACCGGTCGACCACGACCACGCGCGCGCCCTCACGGGCCAGGACAAGCGCGGTGGCTCGCCCGTTCCCGATCGTCTCGCCAGGAGTCTGACCGCCGCCCATGATAAGCGCGACCTTGCCATCGACGCGTCCTGTCATCGTCTCTCCTCCGGCTTGGGCTTGGTGTCTCAGTCCCGCAAACTCGGGCTGTGATATTCAACAAGAGCGCTCACGAAATCTGTTACAACTGGGTCGGCCGTGCTTGAACGCAATGCAACGACCTTTCGTACACAGGTGAAGGTAGGAAGATCGAGTACACGTAGGAACGGGGCAGCTGGATTTCGCGCGAGCACGTAGCCACCAACGATACCGATACAGGCACCTTCCAGCACCGATGCAATGATGCCGTCGAAGGAACTATGTTCGATTGCCACATTAAGGTGAATGCCTTGTGTTCGAGCCCAACGCTCTACATAGTGCCTGGATAGGCTTGTAGGCGTTTGCACGGCAAACGGATATGTAGACAGAAGCTTTTCCACTGGCTCTCTATAAAGGTCCCTCCGGACGATCATTATTAGATCGTCCTCCAGAATCTGGGTAGATATGAACATGCCATGCGTGAGTTCAGCATGTAAGTCTTGAACGATCGCAAGATCTGCCTCGCCTCCGACCAGGGCTGCCAGCACTCCTCCCACTCGGCCGGTTTCTACTGAGATAACGATGTCAGGTCTGCGCGTTTTGAAGCGATGAATTACTGGCGGAGCTAAATGTACTGCGGCGGCACCTAGTGCTGCGATCCGAAGGTGGTTCCGCGGGGTGCTCCCCAACTCCGAGATCGCGCCCTGCAACTGTTCGTAATCACCAAGTGTCCTTTCAGCAAACACGAGGAATAATGTGCCGGCATGCGTTAGTACCAGTTTACGGCTGGCGAATCGGACAATCGGCGTGCCCAGCTCATTTTCGACGGACTTGATGTGGCTCTGAAGCGTCGTAGGGCTCATGAACAGGGCTTCTGCGGCGGCAGCGTAGGAGCCTGTTTCGACCAGCTTTTGAAATGAGGCTATGGCGTCGATTCGCATTTTTTGACAGTTCCACCGCTACCCTGACGTCCGCTCGGCCGTTGCTCGACCGCTCGGATCAGCTGACCAGCGACACGACTTTTTCGTCAATCTCGCACGATCATTGCTCGTTGATGCCTTGCCCTCGGTCACCGCATACTCCGGGATGATAACCACCGAACCGATTGACGAAGAATAGGGCAATTGGCCCTGGTCGTCTACGATTTACATTCAGCAAGGTTATCATTTGGGGCTAATTCTACGGGAGGGATGTTCTGTGTCCGAGCCAGAAGTGGCTGTCGCTGATTTTTTTGAGGTCGTCGGCAGCACACGCGCGATCCGACGTCTCAAGTCCGATCCGGTTCCGATGGAATACGTCGAAAAAGTTCTCTGGGCAGCAACGTGCGCACCGAGCGGAAGCAACCGCCAGCCGTGGCGGTTCCTTGTTATAACCGACCCTGAAAAGCGAAAGAGGCTGCAGGAGTACTTCGTCATGGGATGGAACCGCTACCTGCGGGAGACGATCGGCAAGGGCAAGCCCCTCTCCGAGCGGCCGCCGGAACAGGCTCGCAGTATTCAGGCAGCGCTCAACGCGGGTACATACCTCGCCGACCACCTGCACGAGGTCCCCGTCCTTATCCTGGCATGCACCATCGGTGAGCCCGGTTCCGGTGGCAGCATCTACCCGGCGATCCAAAATCTGCTGCTGGCGGCGCGGGCGCTTGGTCTCGGCACGTCGCTGACAACGGTATTACGTGACAATCAGGCCGGCGTTAGAGGGCTGCTAGAAATCCCGGATAACTCAAGCTATGTTGCTTTGATTCCAATGGGCTGGCCGCTTGGAAAATTCGGCATGGGGCCTCGCAAGCCGCTGGATCAGGTTTGTTATCTGAACACCTGGGGCAACAGTTTGGTGGCCGCTCCGACGCACTGAAATTCGACCACGCCGCCGCAACCGACTGGGATTGAACGGACTCGACGTGTCTCAGTACATTATTAGACGCATCGTCCTGATGGTGCCGGTGCTCCTCGGGCTCTCGCTCGCAATTTTCCTCATCATGCGGGTCATCCCCGGTGACGCCGCCTCAGCGTTGCTGGCCGATAGCCCGACTGCCTCTCATAAAGATAAGCTACGCACGGAACTTGGTCTCAATCGGCCCCTGTATCAGCAGTACGCCTTCTGGATTTCGGGCATTCCGCGGGGAGACTTTGGTACCTCCTTCTGGACGAATAGTCCGGTCATCAATGACATCGGCCGCGCCGCACCTGTAACGGCTGAGCTTACCTTGTTAGCGTCGGCATTGGCGCTAGTGCTCTCATTGCCGGTGGGTATCTTATCCGCGGTGCGTCGCAACACGATCTGGGATTATTTGGGCCGCTCAGCCAGCATCCTGGGATTGTCCATTCCTCATTTCTGGCTCGGCACGCTGGTCCTTGTGTTGCCGGCAGTGTGGTGGCACTGGACGCCTCCAGCGACCTATCACCCTATCTGGAATGCGCCCCTTTCCAACCTCGGCCAGATGTGGCTACCCGCCATCGTCATTGGGCTGTCGGCCGCGGCCGCCATGATGCGTATGGTTCGCTCAACCATGCTGGAGGTGCTGCGCCAAGACTACGTACGCACGGCAAGAGCTAAGGGGCTTACATCGCGCAACGTGATCCTTGGCCATGCGCTCAAAAACGCGATGATTCCAGTCGTCACAATGTACGGCACGATTGTCGGCACCCTCTTGACCGGTGCGATCGTCACGGAAACAATCTTCAACCTGCCGGGCTTCGGTACGCTCACCGTAAACGCGATTGGTCAGCGGGACTATCCGCTAATACAAAGTTGTGTACTGATTTTCGGTGTTGTCTACGTTGTTGCAAACCTACTGGTAGATCTCTCGTATACGGTCCTCAACCCGAGGATCCGTTATGGGTGAATCAGGAGCGCTATCTCTTCCCGCTGGGGCGGGCTCCATTGGCTTTTCCCGACGCATCTCCGCGCAGCCGGCACTGAATTGGTTGCGTCGGAATCCTCTCGGCGCTTTCGGTGCCGTCATTCTTGCGGCGCTGCTGGTGACTGCTGCGCTTGCGCCAGTGATTGCACCGTATGACCCGAACAAGAGCCTCTCTCATGCAAGGCTGCTGGGGCCTTCCGCCAGCCACCTGATGGGAACGGACAATTTAAGCCGCGACCTGCTTAGCCGTATCGTCTACGGCGCACGCGTGTCGCTGTACGTTGGCTTCGCCTCAGTGCTGTTCGGGGTGGTGTTCGGAACGGCGCTCGGTCTGCTTTCAGGCTACGCCGGGGGCTGGCTGGACAACACCTTGCAGCGGGCAGTTGACATCATGATGGCCATGCCGAGCCTGATACTCGCGATGGCGCTAGTGGCCATGCTGGGTCCCAGCCTGCGCAATATCACCTTGGCAATCGCGGTCGGTGCGGTTCCCTCGTCGGCGCGTATCATCCGCGGCACGGTGTTGTCGGTGAAGCAGGAAGACTACGTGGTCTCTGCCAGGGTGGTGGGCGCAACGACCACGAGAATCGTGTACCGTCACGTGCTGCCCAACACGTTGGCGCCGTTGATCGTGATCGGCAGCCTGGCGTTCGGCGCGGCCATCATTGCCGAAGCGTCGCTTTCATTCCTTGGACTCGGCGTGCAGCCTCCGACGCCCAGCTGGGGTGTAATGCTTAGCGGCACCAGCCGGCGGTTCATGCTCGTGGCGCCGTGGATGGCAATATTCCCGGGCTTGGCGATTAGCTTGGTGATCTTTGGGATCAACGTACTCGGAGATTCAATCCGCGACACTTTCGATCCGCGCTTGCGAAGTTGAGCTCAGGGCAGCGACGGACCTTGCAATCAACTACTCGGTAGTAGAGCCGAATTCAGCGCGGTGGAGCGCTGGTTGGGCAAGGGAGGATGAAACCATGGCAATAGCCCGTAGGGCTGTCAGCCGTAGAAGCCTGCTCGGCGCAGGTGCGGCTGGTGGCATGTCTCTGTCGGCCGCCGCCTTGCTCGCCGCCTGCGGTGGTAGCAACAACACGAAGGCTAGCCCGACCGCCGCCGTCCAGCAGGCTGCTACGCAAGCAGGGGGAAATTCCCAGGCGGCGGCGCCTGCCATCAGTCGAACGTCGACGCCGAGCGCGGCGAGCACGGTGCCAAGGAAGAAGGGTGGCACCCTCTCCATGTACTCTCCAAGCGGTGACCTCCAGCGCCTGGATTTCCAGCGCACAATCTCAACGCCGACGCAGAATATCTCCGGTATGGTCTACAGCCGACTGATGAGCTGGGACTATTCGAGTCCGCCTAACACCTGGGTTACGCGGCCCGAACTGGCCGAAACCTGGGAGCAGACCGGCGATAAAGTCGTTTTTCACCTACGGAAAGGTGTGAAGTGGCAAAATACCGCTCCGCTTAACGGGCGCGAGTTAGTGGCTGATGACGTCAAGTACACGTTAACGCGGGTAGACACTGACGATCCGGAGTACGTTTGGAATTACAAGGTCGAACCGGTCGCGTCGATCCAGACGCCCGACCCGTACACGGTGGTCCTCAATCTCAAGGGGCCAAACGCCGTGCTGATGAGTGACATCGCGCACGGTCCCGGAATGGGCATTATCCCGCACGAGATCGTCGAGGCCGATGGCAGCCTCGACAAGCGCTGGGTGGGCTCCGGGCCATTCATGCTTGATCGTTGGGACAAGGGCACAATGGTCCGCCTAGGAGCCTGTCCGAGTAACAGGGATCGACAGGATGCGCGCCGTCTGGGATCA
>DAINCT010000202.1:0-6878 GCA_036732245.1 Chloroflexota bacterium
CCCAAATGGTGGACGAAATGGTGGGCGCGCTCGCGGCCAGCGACAGCACCCGGCGAGAAATCCGAATGGTGCTTTTCCATCGATTGTGCCTTCCTTCAGGTCGCAATGAGCATGGTCATGCGCTTGCAAGATCCAGGGGCCGGGGCCCGACGAACGGCGTCGGCCCGATTTCGGGCAAGGACTAAAGATTTCACTGGGGGGAGGATCGCAGGTGCTATTCCACCCCCCGGCGCACCCATTCACGCACATCGGAAGACACAAGCGGCCATGATGTCACACACGATTCACTTCGATGGAAGCACGTATGTTCGGACGACGGGAGGTGCGATTAACTTTCAGGAACTCCATGCGGGCAAAGCAACAGGATCGCTTGCCGCATAAACGGATGGGTGACGTGTCCCTATAGCTCAGAGTGTTTCCGACCTGTGACTGGTGTGATATGTGCGACAAGAGTGCACTTTTCCGCCGCTCACAGGCCTTTTTCATTCGTCATCCATGACATCTGCGACATAAGAGACACAGTTCCGTCGTCAGAATCGTCGTCAATTGGTCCCTACTTTGTATAGGGACGGTAATTCATATAGGGACTGTAAATCCGCTTGCTGACGGGAAGTCCGCTCTATGCATGGTTTCCTGCCTGCATGGTATTACATCAGCCTCGAAGTAGCTCGAGAATAACCCGGGCGGGCCGCGTCACCCATGAAGGCCCCTCGTATACGCAGCACATACTCTCCGAACTCCGGGGTGTTCATCACTGAGAGGTCGCGCGGACGCGGCACCTTGACCTCGACCACATCCACGAGACGCCCTGGTCGAGGGCATAGCACGACGCAGCGATCCGCCAGGAATACTGCCTCGGGAATCGAGTGCGTGATGAAGACGACGGTCTTCTTCGATTCGTTCCAGATTCGGAGTAGCTCAACGTTCATCTGCTCGCGAGTCATAGCATCCAGCGCCCCGAACGGCTCATCCATGAGCAAGATCGCCGGATCGTGCACCAGGGCGCGCACAATCGAAGCTCGTTGCTGCATACCACCGGAAAGCTCAAACGGGTACTTGTCTTCAAACTCGGAGAGACCGGCCATCGCGATGAGGGACTTGGCTCGGTCAGTATATTTAGCCCGATTCAACCCCTGAACCCGAACCGGAAGCATTGTGTTCTGCAAGACGGTATGCCAGGGCAGGAGAACGGGCGCCTGAAAGACAACTCCAACATCCTTGCGTGGACCCTTTACCGGAGTGCCGCGTAGGAGAATCTGACCCGTGCTCGAGGGGAGGAGACCGGCCAGCATATTGAGGAGCGTACTCTTTCCACACCCACTTGGGCCAACCACCGTGATGAACTCGCCGTCAGCCATATCGAGCGTGATGTTCTCGAGCGCAACCACCTCACCACCACGTTTCGTGCGGTAGATCTTCGATACGTCCCGGATTTGAATAATCTGGTCACGGTCGACCGGCATCACGGCCCCTCGACCACTTGGTCAACCGCGCGCCAGAACACCACTTTCCTGGCGACCAACCTGACGATCTTACTCATGGTGTACCCGAGGACGGACAGGATGATCAGCGCAGCAAACATGCCGGCCGTATTGACCATGGCATTCATTTCGTCAATGTAGTAACCAAGACCTTCTTGAGCCGACACGAATTCCCCGACAATCGCCCCAACCACGGAGAGCACGATTGCCACCTCGAGACCCGCAAAGATCGATGGCAGAGCGTTACGCAGCTGCACCATGTAGAACGTTTGCCACCGGGATGCAGTCAGCGAATGCATGAGCTTAAGTTGGTCCGCCTCGGTAGACTTGAGTCCCAATACCACGTTGACCAGCAACGGAAAGAACGACACCAGGGCGGCGATGATGACCTTGGACGCGAGTCCCACACCAAACCACACAACCATCAGTGGCGCGACCGCCACTTTTGGGACAGCGTTTAATGCGATCACGTATGGATACACAATCCGTTCCACGGTGACGTACTGCGAAATGAAAATGCCCAGTACTATGCCCAATCCCGACCCAGCGGCATAGCCCACCACGATCTCCTTCGTGGTCACCATTGTGTGATGGACCAAGACCCCGTCCTGCACACCCTGGCTGAGGGCATCCCATACCTTCGACGGAGAAGGAACGAGGTACGGGGGAACATGAAACGCCTTGAGCGCCAGATCCCACAGGATGATCAGCGCGACTGCACTGATTGGCGTCGTGATCCAGCCCAAGAGGTGTTCACGACTAAGTCGGACTCCGCGAACCCACGACACGCCAGAGCGGGATCGTTCCGCTCGCAACGTCATTAAACTACGCCTTTCTTCTCAACGCAGGCAACCTGCTACTTACTACCCTTGGCCTGCTTCGCTATCGCCTTGGGATTGAATTTGTTAATGGCTTTGTTCAGTTGATTCGTCATAATCCGAAGGAGATTCTGTTCGTGCTGGACGGTGCCTAGCTGGAGATCTTCTGCCTGAACTTGTTCGTACAGCGAGAGCGGGATGTAACCCCATCGATGTTTCTGTTGTTTAATCAACTTCAGGTTATTCAACCGCGCCAGCATGATCGCTTCATTCTGTTTCACGGTTAAGGTGTCCGCGACTTCAGGATACTGCTTAATGTAAAACTGGGTCGCACGTTTAGGGTTAGCGAGAGCGAATACAGTTCCCTCCATCACGGCGCGCGCAAAACGCGCGACAATTGCTGGGTGGGATTGAAGATACGAAGTCTGAACGAGTATTTGATCGCCAGGCAGTTTGGCTATCGCGGGCCTCGGCAGGAACGTGAACGATCCTCCAAGCGCTTTGAAAATGGCGAACTGCGTGTCTGTGGTCACAATGGCATCAACTTGACCACTCTGCAGCGCATTCAGAGCGGGACCGCCGTTTCCGACCACGATGATATGCACGTCGGATTGTGGATTGATGTGATTCTCGAGCAGGGCGGCCTCGGCGGTGGGATACGAACCGCTGGTGAGCGCCGAGACTCCCACGTTCTTTCCCTTGAGTTGTGAAATCTTCTTTATAGGGCTGCCTTTCTTCACCGCGACCGAGTAGATCGATTTAGTAATGATGGTGGCCACGGCCCGGAGGTCCATACCACCAGCGAGGCCATTGAGCAGATTCTCTGGAGAACTGATAGCGAACTGCGCGTTGCCGGCAGCCAATTGCTTCAGCGCTGCACCCCCTCCCGCATTTGGCTGGAAGGAGACGTTGAGATGTTCTTTTGAGAAGAAGCCAGCCCCTTTTGGGACGTACGCGAAGATCTGTCCCTGATCGGGCGGGTTAACTGCCAGGGCAAACGTGACGTTGTCCGTCGCCTGATTCGGGCGCTGCGACGATGCCGCTTGTGCCGGGCCGCTGGAGAGGCTGTCACAGCCAATGAGGATCACGAAAGCTACAAGGAGGGGTCCGATTTGCCAACGCTTTAGTCTCAAAGTTAGTCTCCTTATCGTGTTGATCATGTGTTTCAGCAAGGTGCGAAAGGGATCTATCCCCGAAATGCTCTCGCGAAGTGAATTGCAATCTACTCAGTACGCCGTCCGACACCTACTGATCCGTATGGTGCTGCTATGTCCGCCTCTACTGCTCCGCCAGGAGTATGAACCACACCACATGGTGAATTCTGATGTTGGCTACTATTCAGTGCTACTTTCTGCCCGCTCTTGGGCGGTTATTTTCCGTTGGTCACTTGCATCACAGCCCGCGCGATGGCCGGGTACGCGCCGCAGCGACAAATGTTCCCCCTCATCCACTCAGTCATCTCGCCGTAGGTAGGTGTGGGGTTATACGCCAGCAGTGCTTTGACAGTCATAATCTGGCCCGGAGTGCAAAATCCGCACTGCGCCGCCACCTGTTCGATAAACGACGTCTGAATTGGGTCCAATTCACCTCCGCGTTCGAGCCCTTCAATTGTTGTTACTTCTCGTCCGTTTGCTTCGAAGACGAGGTAGTTGCATGCACTAACCGGGCGACCTTCAACTAACACGGTGCATGCGCCACACACTTCGGAATTGCATGATCGCTTGGATCCGGTCAGGCGGAGACGTATACGCAGGAAGTCGAGCAGGACCTCCTCAACCGGCACGTCTCCATTCCAAACGTTGCCATTAACGGTCACGGATAGGGTGAGTGTCTGCACGGGTTCCATCAACTGCTCTGTGTTATGCATGTGCGTTTCCTCCTACTGCCGCACGGAGTGCCCTCCGGAGGAGAACGGTCGTGATCTGCAACTTGTAGTCGGCGGGGCCTAGCAGGTCATCCACGGGGTCAAGCAACTCACGCAGGTACGTGGCCGCTTCTGCAATCTCGACGCATGCCTCATGTACGGTCTGGCCACGGATCTTCTCTTCTAACTCCGTCAATCGCGTTGCCGTGGGCCCCACGCAGCCCACAGCGAGCCGCGCGTCATGCACGACTCCACCAGAGCTTCTCGCAGCAGCTGCGACATTCAGCGTGGGACGATAGAAGCGCTCGATGCGCCGATACGCCCACCCCCACTCAGCGGGGAGCGCGGGGACCCGAATGCCCCCCAGGATCTCACCCGGTTTCAGCGCTGTCTCGAAAGTTCCGACGATGAACTGGTCGATCGGCATGCTCCGGGCGCCGAAGACAGATTGGAGTTGGACCGTAGCCTCGTGGATCAGTAGAGCGGTAGGTGGATCGGAATGCGGATCAGCGAAACATAGGTTGCCGCCGAGCGTCCCCTGGTTCCTCACTCTCACATTGCCAACGTGCGATTCTGCCTCGGCCAGGAGCGGGAAACGTTCCAGCACCGCCCCGTCGCGCTCCAACTGGGCGTGGGTCACGTTGGCCCCTATAGTCAGCGCACCATTGTTGTTGGTCAGTGCAGACAACCCCGGAATTTTCTTGATATCAATCAGGTAATCTGGCTGCACCAAACCATTCCGCATGAGGAGCAGCAGCTCTGCTCCCCCAGCATAAATGGCTGCATCGTCTCCCAGACGCACGGCTTCCTTGCTCGCTTCCTCGACGGTCTCCGGCTGCAGGAGACGGAATGGCCTAAGCATGGCTCGCCTCCGGAGGCTGACGGGCAAGCTCGGTCTCGATATTTTTTGCGAACTGCTGAACAATCTCCTTTGCTTTACGCTTCACGACGAATTGTCCAAGGGTTGCGAGGAGTCCGAGAATAGTCACGTCAGCGACCGCTTTTAGGCACGTCCCGCTCGTATCGTCTGGTCGGAGTTCGACTTCTAGCACCACTCGCTGGGAGGTGCGCAGGCGTTTATCTTGGCCGGTGCACAGAAGCCGGACGAACGACTGGGGGCACTGTTCCTCAACTAGGATGTCCATGTCAAACCCGACCGTGTATTTCCCGATGCTATCTTCGAAGCGGGCCGCGTACTTCTTCTGAGGATCGATCTCCTGGACGCTCGTGCATCCTGGGAGACATGCGGCGAGCCGCTCAAATTGCCACAGGAAGTCCCACGCCTCATCGACTGAAGCAGGTACCAAGATTTCTTCGTCGAAACGCATAATCCGTGGTTATCCTTCCGACTCACGCAGCGCGCGTAGAATCTTGTCGGGGGAAAAGGGTACCGATGTGATCTGCACGCCAGTGGCGTCGTATATCGCGTTCGCGATTGCTGGAATCATCGCTGGAAGCGACGTCTGTGCCATGCCCTTGGATCCGAACGGACCAGGGCCGTCACCGTTTTCTATGATGGCAGCCTGGAAGATCTCCGGCATGTCAGTCATGAGGGGGAGCCGGTACTGGAATGGGTCCGCATTCATGAGTTGCTCCTCCTGATAGACCAGGTCCTCGAAGAGCGCCAGGCCCACACCCATGACCGCCCCTCCCTCGGCTTGAGCACGGGCCGCCCCATAATGGAGGGCCTTGCCGGCGTCAGCCACCACAGCCAACTGCAGCAAGCGGACGTCTCCCGTTTCCAGATCCACCTCAACCTCGGCGCTCGCCGCCGCAGGTGCCCAGTGATCGAGGCCTCCAAACGCTTTATCTGTGGATGGAGCATAGCTGTACGAGCCCAACCCCTTGAGCGTCGCCACGCCTTCGAACGAGGGTGCGGCAGCAAATCCCTGAACCACCTCGGAGTAGGTGTGACTTTCACCACCACGGGTTACGCGCTCGTTCGCTACCTCCCACTCCAAGGGCTCTCCCCCGAAAATCTGCCCGGCCGCCTCGCGTAACTCCCTTCGCACGCTTTCGCAGGCGTGCTGAACGGCGTTACCCATCTGCACCGTGGTCCGCTGAGCCGATGACCCCTCAAAGTGCAAATCCTGACCGGTATCTGGATGACCTACCCGTACTTTTGACTGGGGGATACCAAGCGTCCGGGATGCGATCGTACTGATCATGTTGTATGTTCCACCGCCGAGATCGGGAGCAGCGTGCGTGATTTTCAAACTTCCATCCCCATACAGCGTCGCCATCGCGTACGCTCTCCCAGCACCCTGGGCACCGTGCCGTAGTGAGAGCGCGACACCCCGCCCCCCAGCGAACTTGGGCTCATTGCCCTGCTGGGAAGAGTGTTCGGTGGGTTGTCCATCCCAACCAATCGAGTTCATCGCGACGTGGAGCAACTCATCGAAGTCAGTGTCCATGGGTGGCGTATCGGCAAGATATTCGACCCCTTGTACTTTCCACGAATCCGCGACATAGTCTCCGCGGCGAGGAACGTTGCGCAGCCGGAGGTCCAGCGGGGAGATCTTCATTTCTCGGGCAATTTTGTCCATCAAGGCCTCGATCCCGAATGTCGTCTGGGATTTTCCAGTTCCGCGAAATGAAGCCGCAGGCACCTTATTGGTATAGGCAGTGCTCGCGCGCACCCGGAAGTTTGGTATTTTGTATGCCCCCCACGCCGAAATACACATATTGCGGGTTACCAGTCGAGCCCCGGTGAAG
>DAINCT010000203.1:0-6875 GCA_036732245.1 Chloroflexota bacterium
GGGCGAAGACCTGTTCCCGGATCTGTTCGTCTTCGATCTGTTCCATGGCCAGTACACCCTGTCCAACCCAATCGAGCAGATGCCGGTACTCTGTGTCCCCGCCAGATCCTGATCGAGTCTCCTGAACAACTGGGAGTTGCTTGAGAGGTATAGTCGGACGAGCTGGTCGCTGAGAGGCAACATTCCCGTTCTGACCGGTGTCGGTCATGCGTCCGAAGTCCTGGAGGCTCCGTTGGAAGAAACCTGGGCGAGAGCGGAGACATCGGCTCGAATCCACGCCACCGCTTCTTCGAGTCTCCGCCGGCCCATGGTACTCATATCCATGCCCCATTCTCGTTCGACCGGCTCCAGCTCAATGACCGTGGTGCGCGCTGGGAGAACCCGGAAGTGATCCATGATGACGAGTAAGTTCTCGAGCCCGATGACGCCGGTGACTGCCTCGGCGATCCGTGCCTGGACTTGCTCCGGATCGTCCGGCCCCCCCTCCCAGGTGTATATGTTTAGGGTCCCCGGTGATCGGTCTCGCTCCACCGCACCGGCGAAGATGGCGCGGTCATACCGGACCGGGGCGTCTTCAAGCCGCATCAGCACACCAATGGGTCCGTAGCTGAAGTCCTCAATGTAGACGTTCTCCGGCCAGCTCATTGCTTGTAAGCGCTCGACCAGGAGCGGTCCAAAGGAAAGATCGCTCAGATGCGAGTACCCCACGCCCGCCAGCAGGATCACTAACCGTCAGCTCCACAGGCGCAGGTGTTCACTTCACGGCTGATGATGCCTTCATCGGTATGAATGTGGGTCGTACAGGGCATGCAGGGATCGAACGAGCGAATAGCACGCTGAATGTCGATGCCTTCGAACGCTCCAGCGGAGTTTTCGAGGATCGGCGTGTTGAGCACCGCCTGCTCGTAGGCGCCGGGAGTACCAAATGGATCATGTGGTGACGCGTTGATGGTTGACGGCGTGACGATCTGGTAGTTGGTGCAGACGCCATCGTCGAGGGTGAGCCAGTGCATCAGGAACCCTCTTCCGGCACCCCAGAACCCGACGCCTTGCTGCGTCCCGTGTTTTGGCATATCGAATTTCGTGGCGACCTCGGTCTGACCGGCCTTCATCAGGTCCATGCCTTGCTGCCAGATGTTTAGCGCCACCAAGGCGGTGTAGGCGACGCAGTAGGCACGCCCACGATTGCGCTCAAATGCGTTCCAGTCCTCGGGTATGTGCCACTCCAGCTCCATCTCAGGCAACTTGCCGGCTGGCAAGACCATGCGGAGGCTGTGCCCGGTCGCCTGAATGTACGGATTGTCCGGGATTTTCTGAGCCATCGCCGTGGTCCACAGACGGGCCGTACACTCGGCATCCATGAACTGGCGATCCCAGCGCGGCGAGGTGGCCCAGGTATATTTTTCTCGCCAGTTCGGCGCCTGTGGTCGGGGCTTCGTTTCTTTGTTCCAGGGATGGAAGGGGCTCAGCGGAGCTCCCAGAGGGTCTGTTTTGAAGCGGTGTCCGTCCCACTCCTCGTAAAACGAGTGGTCGACAAACTCCTCCAGTCCGAGGTTAATGTTCTGGAGTTTGGTCGTGACGAGTTCCCCATCGACGATCACGCCGGGAGTTGCCCATCGTCGCTCACCCCACTCGTTGCAGTTTTCGTAGGTTCCGTCGTAGGCGAACGGATCGTCCCACACACCGCAGTCAATCAGGTTCTTGCGTGTACGCCCCACGTCTCGATAGCGGGAATCACAGTCATAGAAGAAGTCCACCAAATCGTCATAGATCGCGGCGACCTTCTTCGAGTAGTCGAAGAACTGCTGGATACGGAGATACATCTCATTGAAGGTGCTGAGATTGACCGTGGCGCTCACACCACCCGGCACAACCGTCTGGGGATGTGGAAACTTCCCTCCGATCAGGACGTACGCCTCTTTGGCGACCCGCGTCATATGAAGTGCTTCCAGATACAGGTGCCCGGTAAGGGCATTCATATCCCGCATGATGTCTGAGATATTGCCGTACCCGTGGACTTCGGCGTTTGGTGCCGGCGTGGTCTCCGCGCGATCCCAGATTTCCGGATTGGTCCGTCGAACCACCACCTCTGAGTAGTCGGGGCCGGCCAGCAGAAAGAGGTGCAGCGGTAGATCGAGCAGATATTCCAGTGCCAGCAGCATGTTCCGCAAGACGATGCCAAGCGGTGGCGGCTTGATGCCCACCGCCATCTCGATCGCCAACGCCGAGCAGGTGGAGTGGACGCCACCGCAAACACCGCACGCCCGGCTGGTGATGTAAATGGCATCGCGCGGATCCCGCCCCATCATGATGATCTCGTAGCCTCTGAACAGGGTGGCGACCGATCGAGCTTCCAGGACCTTGCGCTCTTCCATGTCCACGACGGTGTGAAACGCCAGAGCGCCGGCTACGCGTGTGATGGGGTCGAGATTCTTCTGCTTGATGTGCCCATTGCGGGCGAGCAAATCCTCGATCTGGTCTCGGGTCAGAGTTTTGAGCGAGCCGCCGTTGACATCGGGTTGCCGATCCGTACTGTACGGATTAGGAATCCCCTCTTTTAGATACGCACGGCCCTGCTCATCGAACTCAACCGGCAGATTCTTGAAGCACATCGGGCTGGTCCTCTCCTTCTTGTCCGAGTACGCGGTTTACACCCAGAAGGTGCCGGTCGGTCGCTTTGAGATCGTTCAAAAGCGCTGCGAGGGCGCCGTTTATGGTGCTCAAATGGTTAGGAAGCGGCCCGACATGCCCTTGAATGGCCTGGAGGCCACCGACGAGTTGCGACAGATGCTGGTCCGCGCGACGAAGGTAGTAGGCGATCCCGACCAGGTAGACGACCAGGACAAGGATGACAATAGTCGTTGCGGCCAGCGTCAAATACGTCAGGATCATGATTTGAGTGCCGCCGCTCGCGCTCCGAGCACCTCTTCGATGGTGCCTGTGTGCTCCTCGATTGCTTTGGAGGAGCCCAGGATATCGGTCGCGACCTCAATAGTTGAGTTGAGGGCCGTAATGTTGGCGGTGTTGCCGGCCAGGCCGACACCGGCCGTTAGTGCTGTGGCAGCATACCGCTCGATCTGTCGTGCAGCCATGAGCGTCCTGTGCAGAAGATACACGGCCCACGGCAAAACAACTACGACCGCGATGACCAACGTGGCCCACCAGAGGACGAAGACGATCTGCGGAACGTCCATGCTACGCTCCCTCCTGGCGCACGACCGCCTCGATAGTGCGAACCAGGTGACCGTCAATGCTCCGCAGCCCTCCGGCGGCTTTCGTTAAGGACTCGTTCAGCCGGATCACCTCAGGTGCGAGGTGTCCGGTCTGCTGCTCGATGGCTCGTACGCCGAAAGCAATCTTGCTCAAGTAGCTGGCACGGCTGCTGTAGCCGACGGGCTCGCCTCCGATACTCTCGAGTGCCTTGATGATTCGGAGTAGGTAAAAAACCAGGGCCCCAAACAGCACGAGTACGGCCAGGACGGAAAGAATCATCAAAGTTACGGCCACGGTGTCCTCCTATGTATCGGGAGATCCGCACGCAACGACAGTCTCTTCATTTCTTCGCACCAGCAAGTACACAGCGTGGACAGCCCGGGCAATCGCCGGCATGTGCCTCGAGCTGTGCGGTGACCCCGTCGATGGCCAGCGCCTGAGTGAGGATTTGATCCACCGCCTGATTCGTTTGGTGCAGCATCGGTATGTGCACGGTGTTACTCGCAACACGCTGTCCCACGGTCCAGATCTCAGACACGGCGTCATTAATCTGGCTTGCCGTCCGCACGATCAGGGTCAGAAGGAAAGCCACGACGACGATTACGACCAGTCCCAGCACGAGCGAGATCGCCCAGACAGTCACCGCCGCCCCTTCGGTCACCAATAGGAATTGCATCGCACGCTCCGTCTCCGCTCAGGAATCAACGTTGGAGGCATGGAGGCCATCCACGATCCGGACCCCACGTGAAGCAATACTCTCGGTCGTGGCCAGGATTTCGTCCGCCAACCGGTTCGTTTCGGCCAGTGCCCATATAACGCGGGTGTCGTCCGCCGTCTTCTGGAGTGATTCAAGTCCCTCGGATCCGTGATACAGAATGCTGCGCGCCACCACGAGGATGCCGATCAGGAGTGCAGCGGCCAGTAGGACGACCACTGCCGCGACGACCAGGCTGATCCCCCACAGGGCGAAGAGGTGAGAATTTGACATGCCTAGTCCTCAATCTCCGTCTCTGAGACGTCATGCGGCGTCTCCATGCCACGAGCTCGAGGGGGAAGGTCGGTACTGTAGTCTCGTCCGTCGTTCCGTCCGGGCCTCTTCGAGTCCATGAACTGGAGCTTCTCATAGAAGAAGTGAACCGTCTTATCCAGCGGAGTTGGTGGCCTGACATCACCCCATCCCGACGGCACGGTGCCTCCAGGCGCTTTATCCCAGCGGACTTCTCGGTTTCGATCACGGTTGCTGATCGCTCGTAGGCGGCGAATGCCGAAGCCGACGGTGCGAGACGCATTACTCGAAAGCAAGGAACCGGGTGGAGTCTTATAAAAGGGAGCGAATTTGTCTGGGAAACCGGGCATGGTACACCCGATACATGGGCCACCCGCCTTCATACAGCCCCCCATATGGGACTGTGCTCCACGCGACACAATGTTGCAGTTAACCACCGGCCCCCAGCAACCGACCTCGACCAGACATTCTTTCTCGCCGTAGTTCTCAGCAAACACGCCTTCTTCGTAGTAGCCGGCGCGGGTGCAGCCCCGGTGGACTGTTTCGTTAAACAACCAGGCCGGACGCCCCAACTCGTCAAACTCCGGCAACGGACCCAGACCCTGCAGGAACATGAGAATGACAGCCACGGTCTCAGTGAAGTTATCCCCCACGGGAGCGCAGCCGGGAATATTGATCACCGGAAGGCCGAGGGCGCTGCGGAAGTCCTTGCCCAGAAAATCCATGACGCTCATGGCACCGGTGGGGTTCCCGGTCGCGGCTGGGATCCCACCCCAGGTGGCGCACGTTCCGATGGCAATCACCGCTGCGGCCCCGTCCGCCATAACCTTCAGTCTGCTGGCAGTGGGAAAGGGCTGGTCGTTGTGATCCTCCATGACCTGGTCGCCCATAGCAGAGAAGTAACCGCCGGTTTCGGCTGCAATGCGCTCGTCGGCGATCGAGCCTTCGTAGATGCAAACGTAGGGAGCGTCGAGTTCGCCTTTCTCCGCCATCTCGAAGGGACGAATGAAGTCTTCCCCAACTTCGAGAGAGAGCACCGGGTGGTGGAGCACCACCTTCGGAAGCCCGGGAATCGTTCCTAATAGGAGATCTTCCACGCTCGGGTTGGTTGCGCCGGCGGTCGAGATGCTGCAGCCATCGCAACTCATGCCCGCGAGCCAGAACGCATGTACGACTTTGAGCGGCCCCTGTGGAGCGTGCATTGCCTGACGCTCGGGCTGCGAGACGGTTTCGGGCGGCTTCTCCTCAGGCGTCGGGACAGCGGCTGGAGGAACCTTCTTCCGCCGGGTTGGCGTCTTCGTAGGACTCGCCATCATTCGAATCGTCACGACCTGGCTCCTCTACCTGGGTTAGGACGCTGCCTGGGTTTCATGGACTGTCGAAGGGCACTCTTCGCCCGCGTGATCAGGATCGGTACACCAGCAATCGTCACTGCACTCACCGTGACCGTTGCGGCCGAGAAACGGACGAAATTCGTCGACAAATCGGTGCTTTGCTTCTTCCTCACCGATGTCGGTGAGCACGTAGGCGGTCTCTCGTTCCGTAAGCAGGCCGGCATTCGCCAAGTGCCTGAGGTTTGCGACGAGCGTGTCCGGATCTGCTCCTAAAAATCGGCGTAAGTCAGCAACCGTTACCTGAAGGGCAAAACCCTCGCCCAGCAGCCAGTACATGACCTGCAGAATCTCATCCTGCCAGTACAGGTCGTCGAGCGGTGAACTAGGAGAACTTCGATCCATTTCCATTCGGTACGATCTCCCCGGCGATCATCCTCACAGTCTTCAGCAACGGTGTCTCTTCTCCCATATCCATCGGTGCGATGCCTTGCCGGTCTGCCTCCCGCACCGATTCGTCAAAGGGAACGGTCGCCAGAAGGGGCACGTCGCGCCTGGCAAAGTACTCACGTACTGCCTCCACGTCCCGCTCGTCCCTGGCCTTATTGGCGACCGCGTACACGCGTTTGATTCCGAGCTCGTGTGCCAACTCGGCTGTACGCCCGGCGACTTCCAGCGACTTGTAATACGGCTCAGCCACGACCAGCATGACATCGACGTAGCGGGTCGTCCCGCGTCGCAGATGCTCCAGGCCCGCCTCCATATCGGTGACGGTAATGCCGGTTTCGTCGGTCATCAGGTGTCCCATTAGCTCACGCACGGTGGCATGTGCACCGCATAGTCACCCAGCGCCGGCGTGATCGACCGTCGCCATCAGCAATAGCGTCACATCGTCCGGCGCGTGAACACCGTATCCGTCGATGATTTCACTGGTCGATTGCCGGAGAGTCATAACCGTCTCTCCGTCGAGATTGGCGCGCCGCTCCAGTAAGTCACGCGGAATACAGTTCACCTTTTCAGCTTCCGACCTCGGAAGGCCCAGGGTAATTGCAAGGTTCGGGGCAGGATCCGCGTCGATGGCAAGCACTTTGTGTCCCTGGCGGGCGAGAACACGGGCGAGGGTGCCGGCTATGGTGGTCTTGCCCGACCCGCCCTTTCCCGCGACCGCGATCGTCATCGTGGTACCGCTATTATCGATTCCTGGGATCACTGCCGGACAATTGCTGCTCTGCGTCTGACTCTGTTCCATAGGCATCTGCGACCGTCAGCATCCTGCCGGTATGGCTCTCCTTTCGTGACTGGCGCTAGAGGGTGTCTGGCCCACT
>DAINCT010000204.1:0-6873 GCA_036732245.1 Chloroflexota bacterium
CTCGTAAAGGGGTACCACCGCGATCAGCGAGACGAGTGCCCCGTTAAAGGCGACTGCCGCCGCAATGAACTGCGCGAAGGCAGCCACAACCGCGAGGAACGTTCCCGTCATGAGGTGGACGCTCCCGCCGCGGCTCACCAACCCAAACAGGACCAGCGTCCCGAGTACAGGGAACACGCTCGTCCACGTGGAGAGCGCCAGGCGCGGTATCCCGGCTCGGTAACCGGCTCGGGTCTTGGCCTCAAAAAGCGTAGCCCAGCGTTGCAACACGCGTGCTTCGGCCCCCGCCACTCGAAAGCGAGCGATGCCCATGAGAATCTGCAATACCAGGCCGGAGAGCCGTCCCTCCAACTCACTCTGTAAGCGCCGGCTACGCAACTCCCAGTACGCGCTCAGCGCGGAGCCGCCGGCGAAAATGATCGTCAATCCTACTGCGACCAGCGCCATACCCACGTCATACACAAAGAGAAGGATCAAACTGGAAAGAGAGAACAGCGCCGCTAAGAGAGAGGCCAGCACGGCCTCAGACAACACCTCGTGGATCGTCGCGATGCCCATCGCTCGATCTCCCAGATCTCCCGCTTCATACTCCCGGAAGAACCACGAGGGAAGGCTGAGCAAACGGTCCCAGATAGCGGCCTGAATGCCGGCATCAGCCCGACTTTCGAGCCTCAACAATGCGATTCGTTGCACGACACCAAACGCCGCCACGGCGAAAGCGGCTGCGCTCAGCCCCAGTCCGAGCAATGCAAGCTCACCGGTACGGGCATGGGGAAGAATGAAGTTAAAGATAAGGCCCGTGGCAATCGGAATGATCAGCGCCAGCAGGGCACTTACGATTCCCGTCATCACGACCGTGAGCACGTCGCGCCGGCCGCCGAAGAGGCCGAAGCGAAGAAGCTCGCGAGCACCGATTGGCCGCTCGGGAAATGGCCGGTAGAACATCACGGCATGTGCCAGCAGCCCCGAGGCGACATCGGCCGTGAGCGGGATGCGGATACCCGTGGCCGGGTTCACCAGGGTGTAACGTCCAGATTGGGCGGGCAGCAGAGCCACGGGCGCCCCATCTACCTCCATAAAGGCCAGAAGGGGTCCGTTCTCGCGCTCCCACCACGCTCCCTGTAAGACAACCTGGCGCGTACGCACCCGCGAGGTCCGGGCAATCGCGTCCAGCATGTCGCCCGCGGTTGGGAACGGATAGGGACGAATCGAAATTCCGGCCGCATTTCCCACCAGGCGGCATGCTTCCAGCAGAGTCCCGGTCTCTCCGTCGTCGCGGGGGCGCGAATCGTCCGTGGAGCAGTTCTCAACAGGAGAGTCCCGGGTTGAGAGGGCTCGATCGATCATCGGTTCGTCTGCCTGTATAAGTCGACTGTACGGACCCGGCGTCCGTTGCAGCTCTTCATGGCAGCCGCGTTGCACCACCCTTCCGGCATCCAGGACGAGGATCTCGTCTGCATCGCGAATAGTACTGAGCCGATGCGCGACGATCACGCAGGTGCAGCCACGTCGGCGCAGATTGTCCATCACGATTTGCTCCGTTACCGGATCGAGGGCACTGGTTGCTTCGTCCAACACCAGAATCGTGGGATTGCGCACCAGGGCACGCGCGATCTCCAGTCGCTGACGCTGACCGCCGCTGAGGTCGCGGCCGCGTTCCTCCAGCATGGAGTCGTATTGACCCGGGCGCGCCACAATGTCGTCGTGGATTTGCGCATCACGCGCCGCCTTGATGACATCCTCCTGCGAGATGGTGGGATCCCAGAGGGTAATGTTCTGGAGCACCGTGCCGGCAAACAGATTGATATCCTGATCCACCAAAGCCAATGACGCGGTGATCGTCGCACGCGGAAGCTCGATTCGTGGCTGGCCATCCAGCAGCACCTGTCCTGACCAGGGTTCATAAAGACCGCAAACAAGACGGGCGATCGTCGATTTGCCACTACCTGAACCGCCGACCAACGCCACCCGCGCGCCCGGTTGGAGCGCAAGATTGAAGTCTTCAATCAGTGGTGGTTCCAGCCTGTTGTATCCGAAGCTGAGCGCATGGAGCTCGACCTCGCCCGTCAGACGAGCGTCCGTCGACTGAACAGTTTCTTCCAGCGAGGGCACCTGAGGGTCTGCCGGATAGCTCAAGACGTCGTCCAGGCGGTTCATATCTCCTTCCACTTCCTGGACCGTGCTTCCCAAAGTCACGAGCTGATCGATCGGGCCTAGGAAGCCCAGAGCCAGCGCCTGGAAGGCAATCAACGTCCCGACCGTGAGGTGTCCGCCCAGGATCAGTGCCGCCCCCAGGACCAGAATGGCAGTCGTATTCAGTCCCGATAGCAGCACCGGAGCCAGAGCCAGGGCCTGTGTAGGTACTGCCAGGGCCTGCCCGGCATTCACCACCCGGGCTTGAAACCCGGCCCAGCGCGCAAAGAAGTCAGACTCTGCCCCGCTGGCTTTCACCGTCTCGATCATTTGCAGGGCGGCATAGCCCGTTCCCAACAACTTTCCGCGATCCTGACCCAGTCGACGGTTTGCGTCCACCCGGCGGCGCGAAATAGCACGTAGCACGACAATATTGAGCAGCGCAACGCCCATGCTAATGCCGGCAAGGATGATGTTGTACCACACCATGAACGCGGCATAAAAGACTATGAACAAAGTTCCAAGGGTGCTCACCGCCAGCTCACCGGAGAGGAGGCTTGCCACTCGATCGTTGATCGCGACTCGCGCACTGATGTCTCCGGCATACCGCTGCGTATAGAACTCGACGGGGAGACGAAGCAGGTGCGCGAAGAATTGACGCGATGTGGCCGTTGACAGCTTCGTTTGCAATCGCAAGAGCGCGGTGCCCTGCAGCCAGGTGAGCAAACCGCGCACAACAGCGACCGCGCCCAGACCAATAAGTACCGGCGTGATCCAACCGGCAGAGTGCCGCACCAGCACGTGATCCACGAACTCGCGAATCAGCACGGGAAGCGCCAGTCCAGGGACCACCAGCAGGATACTCAGGACCAGGGCAACGACCAGGAGGCGCTCGAGTCCTTGTAGTCGGCGACGCAGCGCGGTGACGAGGCTGCGTCGCACGCCACCTGGCTCGAATGATGGACTGGGAGCAAAAGCGAGGACGACGCCGGTATACGACTCGTCGAACTCTTGCGTCGATACGCTACGCGGACCGGTGGCCGGGTCATTCAAGTAGACACGTTCGGGACCCGAGCCCTCGAGCACCAGAAAGTGCGTGAAGTTCCAGAAGACGATAACAGGCAGCGGCAGGTCAGAAAGCTCGCCCGGCTCCTTCCTGTAGCCCTTGGCCAGTAAGCCATAATCCCGGGCGGCCCGGACCAGGTTGCTTGCTTTGCTGCCGTCGCGACTCACGCCGGTGCGCACTCGAAGCTCTTCCAGCGGCACGATCCGGCCATAGTAGCCCAGGATGATGGCGAGAGCGGCGGCTCCGCACTCTACCGCCTCCATCTGCAGAACCGTGGGGGTCTTCACCCGCACGATCGAACGCCCCCGCGACGGTGACAGCGTGGACAACCAGTGCCACACCTGTGCCAACATCGGCCGGACACGCCACACCACGATCTGCAGCAGTTGGTCGATCGGCTCGGGCGAGGTGAATCTTTTGAGAGCGGATTGGCGGAAGATCGTGCGCTCTTCGACCGGTTTCATCAGGCGCTGGCAAGGCGCTTGAGTATGCGGTCGAACCGCTGCCCCGCCAGGTAGAGCGTGTCCAGACTATCTGGATCCATCTCATCCACATCCACCACGTCGCGATCCAGCTGTGGTCCGGTGTCGCCGGCCAACCTTTTATTTCCCTGGCGCAAGCGGTCTGCGAGCAGCATAGCCAGCGCCTTATAAAAGCGTGCGGCGAACGCCTGGTTCTCCCTGAGGTGCGACTCGAGCGCTGTGCGTGGAATCGCCAGCACCACTGCGTCTCCGTGAGCCCGAACGGTTGCCGATGGAGGTAGTCCATCGACGAACGACATCTCCCCCGCAATGGTGCCCCGGACCAGAAGCCCCACATCCTGTTCGTGCGCTGCGGCGACCGAGGCGGTCAGCGTCCCATCAATCACGATGTACAACGCATCGTTCGGTCGCCCCTCCTCGATAATTGCCGTCCCCGATGGCGCCCGCCGCAGGGAACCCACGCTCGTCATCCAGTCGGCGTCTTCGTCCTGCAACTCGCCCAGGATGTAAAGCACGCTGCGCATTCCGCCTCCATGTACTCTGCTTGGTAATCACAACGTACGCGACAACCACAGTATGCACGTCGAGTCTTACACGGTCGGCTAGAGACGATTCGCGGAACACCTTGACACAGGAACAAATCGTCGTAGCTCGGCGCTCTGTCGCCGAGGCGCCTGAGGGCGTCCTTGTCACGGCCCGCTCCATTTGCATACCGCGTGGCGCCGCGCAGCAGTATGAGACACTCTCGAAGAACATTCCCCAGGTCCGTTCGCGCCTGTGCAAACTGTCGTAGCGTCCGCCCTTGTGGTCAACCCCGTGCTACCTATGGCAACCGCTACCAACTTGCCGAATGCGATTATCTCCCGGCGTCGTGTCGTGCAGCGGCACGGGAGCCTCCCTCGTAAAAATGCGTCCGATCTCCGCTCCCCAGGAACAAACCTTGTAGCGTCGACCCTCGTGGTCGACCCGCGCTTCCGTTCCATCCGGAACCACCTCGCCGATCGCCCTTTTTGTCCCGCCGTGGTGCCGGCCGTCAGCATGGGAGACTCCGTCGCCGGGTAGCTCGTGGAGGCGCGGTGTTCCTGCAAATAAAAGTACGCGGCCGCACTCTCCCGCCTACGTGGCGACACTCTGGAGCGGACCCGTACAATGCACAGTCATGCGCCTCCCCACGTTCCTTCGTGCTCGGCTGCCATTGCTGATCGTGGCCTACTGCAGCGAGTTGGTATATCTGGCCTACTTTCTACGCCAGTTCCCGCTCTTGCAATGGTATCGACGCGATGTCGACATGGCGAATATCACGGGACACTCGCACTGGGGCATGGTCGGCTTTATCGTGGCCACCACCGAGTTGTTTGCACTCTTTGGGATATCCTGGTGGCTGTCCCGCGATCTGGACGATCGAGCTACCATCTGGCTTGTGCTGGGAGCTGGAGCGGTGTTCCTGGGCACGATGGTCTACGTCTACCCCGTCACGGCGATCGACATCTATGCCTATATTCAGCAGAGCTGGATCATGGTGCATTATCACCAGAATCCGATATTTGTGGTGCCGGCACAGTACCCGCACGATCCGCTCATGCAATACGCCCGTGGCTGGCAAACGTTTGGTACCCCATACGGGCCACTGGGCATCGGCGCGGATGCCCTGCCGGTACTTGTCACACGCGGAAGTTTGCTCGGTAGCCTGATTTTACTGAAGGCCCTGTTCTCGCTGATGGCGCTGGGCACGGCGTACGCGGTCTACGAGATCCTGCGATCCATCAAGCCGCGATATGCGGTGAGCGGAGCCGTACTGGTTGCATGGAACCCGCTGGTTGTGATCGAAGTGGGCGCGAATGGGCACAACGACATCGCCATGATGTTTCTCACGTCACTCGCGATTCTCGCCATGGTTCGTCGCCACTACACGACCGGTCCCCTGCTTCTCGTGGCCGCAGTGTTGGTCAAATACACCGTCATTCTGCTGATCCCGCTCTTTCTCGTGTACGGCTTCGCCCGGCACGAGGAGCGGCGCACCAAGGTGGTGTATCTCGCATCGACGATTGCCTGGATGTATGCGCTCGTGGTGGTGGCGTATCTGCCTTTCTGGAATGGCTTTGACACTGTCAGTCGCCTGACATCTCAGAGTCATCGCTATGTCGACTCGTTTAGTACGCTTCTTACCAGCCTGCTGCCGGTGGGCATCACCCTGGATCAAGCCGCGTTTGTGGGATGGGTCCTCTTTATACCCGTCTACAACTACGTCATCTGGTTGTGCACCGGTGACATCGTCGAGCTACTGCGCGCTTGCTTCATCGTCATGTTCGGCTTCCTGGCCCTGGGAGTAAGCAACGTCGAGGGATGGTATGTGTTGTGGCCGGTCGTCCTGGCAGCGACCGTTCCTCGATTCACGGAGCGGCTTGCCGCGGTAGTGCTGGCGGCCGGGGCCACCATCTCGGCCATTCTCTACGGGTACGTCTGGGTTTGGATGGGGTTAAGAGACCCGCACGCCTTCACCGTGGTCAACAACCTGTCCTACTTGATAACCTTTGCGCCGGCGGCTATCGTGCTCGCGGGGGTGATTGTGTGGAAGAGACCGCACGCGTTGCGCGCCACCAAGGAGCCCACCCGTGTCTAACTCAGGGTGCCGGGATCGACGGACACGGCTAGACTTAAAAGCGCGCCTCCACGGATGTGGCGCGTCCATCATGCTAGGCGAACCGAAATGAAGCCCGGCGGACGATGCACGGACCACATCCGTCGGGCGAGACGGTGATGAGATGGCTGCTGGCAGTGTCATAAAGCGGGTAACCGGAGGCGGCAAAGCGACGCGACACGACGCGGTGTCGCCCGAAGCTGCCTTAAAGGAGCGGCGGGAAAACATCGGCCTTACGTTGTTCTGGCTCGTGGTGCTCGCCTACGCCTACTTCATTCCATCGGGCCTCGATTGGAATACGGAGAGTCACCTTTATCCGGCCTTTAGCATCGTCGACCATCACACACTCTCCATCGACGCATACCAGGCCGGGTTGGGCGACAAGTCGTACGCGCGCGGCCACTACTACAGCGACAAGGCGCCCGGGTTGTCGTTCCTCGCGGTCCCGATTTACGCTGTTCTGCGGTTTGTCCTCCCCAACGTCAAGGGCCACAAGTACGTGTTGTACAAGCATTACGGGTACTACATCTCGCAGGATATGGTCTATCTGCGCT
>DAINCT010000205.1:0-6869 GCA_036732245.1 Chloroflexota bacterium
CCTGGGACAGAACTTCTCAAAGGCGTTCGATGTGACATTCCTCGATCGAGAAGGGAAGCGAGACTATCCCTGGTCAACGAGTTGGGCGGTCACCACCCGACTGATCGGCGCGCTCATCATGGTTCACGGCGATGCCAAAGGGCTGCGCTTGCCGCCCCGGGTCGCGCCGTTCCAGGTCGTCATTGTGCCGATCTGGCGCAAAGATGAGGATCGTGAGAAAGTCGCTCCATTGGTGGAAAGAGTGCACGCTGCGCTGGTCGGAGCCGGTGTACGAGTGAAGTCGGACTGGCGCGACCAGGTGACCCCCGGGTTCAAATTCAACGATTGGGAGCTGCGGGGTGTTCCGGTGAGGATTGAAATAGGACCTCGAGATGTCGACGGCGACGAGGTGGTAGTCGCTCGCCGCGACACGAAAGAGAAAGCAAATGTCCCGGTAGTGGGGCTGGTCGAGCGAGTGCAATCTGTGCTCGACGCCATCCAACGCAATTTGTTCTCAGAAGCCGCCAGCTTCGTGCGGGCGCATACGTCATTCGCAGATACCTGGGACGAACTGCGGGAGCGCATAGTCGATCCAGGTGGTTTCGTGGCTGTCAACTGGTGCGATTCGAAAGAGTGCGAGGCGGCGCTTGCCGCCGAAAAGTCGACCGTGCGAGCGATTCCTCTGAACGAAAGCGAGTCGTCGCCCACCGGACCGTGCGTGTGCTGCGGGAGACCTGCACAGTTCCGCTGTGTGGTCGCGCGATCGTACTGACACGATAGAAAGCGTGGGTTGCCAACCGCTACAATGACCGAAATTCTCATGAAGATCACATGTTGAAGTGGGCAACCGCAGTGATGGCCGTGCTATTCTGTGCCCAATACGCGGAACATAGCCAGAATGGGTAGCGGACGAGCCACCCGTGACGGAACTGCTCAGGGGGATAGGTTGCAAGAAGCGATCGTGACCGACGCCGACCTCGGAACACCGGACGAGGACGTCGAACTCACCGTAGACCAGGAGGCTGTCAGGCAAAAGGCCATGCAGGACGGCCATTTGCCCGTCGCCGAAGTGGACGAGATTCTGGATGTCGCGGGTGACGACCCGGAGAAAATCGACGCGGTCATCACGGATCTGGTCACCCACGCCGTCAAGGTCGAGGACGACTCTGAAGAGGCAGTTGAGGAAGATGAAGAAGTCTCCACCGAGGAACTTGAAAAGGTACTGGATGCCGAAGGCGCGGCCCTCGACGATCCGGTCCGGATGTACCTGCGTGAGATCGGCCGAGTCCGCCTGCTACGTGGCAGGGAAGAGGTAGAACTGGCACAGGCGATGCGAGATGGCGACGCTGAGATGGAGAAGCGTACCGGCGGCGAAGTGTTCGACCAACGCATCATTGACCATGGCATGGAAGCAAGAAGGAAACTCACGGAGGCTAATCTTCGCCTGGTGGTGAGCGTGGCGAAGAAGTATATAGGGCGCGGCATGAACCTGCTGGACCTAGTCCAGGAGGGAAATATCGGCCTAATCCGTGCGGTCACCAAATTCGACCACACCAAGGGTTACAAGTTTTCAACCTACGCCACGTGGTGGATCCGACAGGCGATCACGCGGGCCATCGCGGACCAAGCGCGCACGATTCGGATTCCGGTCCATATGGTTGAGACGATTAACAAGTTGGTGCGCATCTCTCGCCGCTTGCTTCAAGAAAAAGGGCGGGAGCCCACGCCCGAGGAGATCGGCCTGGAAATGGACCTGCCGGCAGAGAAAGTGCGCGAAATCTTGAAAGTTTCGCAAACGCCGGTATCGTTGCAGACTCCGATCGGCGACGAAGAAGACAGCAACCTCGGGGACTTTATTCCCGATGAAGGCGGCGAAGCGCCATCGGATGCCGCGTCGTTTCAGTTACTGCGCGAGTCGATGGAAGAGGTACTCGGCACGCTAACTGAGCGCGAGCGCGAAGTGCTTCGATTGCGTTTCGGCCTCGCGGATGGTCGCAGTCGCACGCTGGAAGAAGTCGGCAAAGAATTCAATGTGACGCGCGAGCGCATCCGCCAGATAGAGGCAAAGGCGCTTCGTAAACTCAGGCACCCTTCTCGCAGCCGAAAGCTCCGTGACTACCTAGAAGTGTAGGTTGCTTCAATCGCGGCGTCTTGAACGGCTCCGTGGACGCGGCCTATACTGGCATAGCGTTGCGAGTGCAGACTCACAGCGCTTCTTTATTCCGGCGTAGCTCAGTTGGTAGAGCGGGCGGCTGTTAACCGCTTGGTCGTAGGTTCGAGTCCTGCCGCCGGAGCCAGGAACACCCTGAAGGGAAGAGCCCAAATTAGGGCTCTTCCCTTTTCGCAATCGGCGGTCCGCCGAACCTTGGTCCAAGAAGCGCGTCCCGAAAATGAGGTGACCTTAAGCACTTGCAACCTCATAAAGGCGCCGCTAGAATGGTACCCATAGTCCGCAACCTTGCAGGCTGAACGAAAACGCGGCAGCTTGCACTTCCCCTTCTTGATCGAGTCCCTGGATTCCCCTGCCCGTGGAATTCAAATGAGGTGAGTCGGTGGCTGCCGTAGACAATCACTACGAATTCCTGGGGCTCGAACCTACCGCGTCTCAAGCGGCGATCGAAGCGGCGATTGATAAAGTCTCTGAACAGGCGATCGCCCTGGTATACTCTTCGCCTCAGCGTTCATCGGATCTATGGGAACGGATCCGACACATGCGGCGGGATCTCCTTGCCACTCAAGAAGGGCGGCAGGTGTATGACGAAGCGTTGCGTCGCAGCAATGAGATGGCGGGTGCGAGCCGCGCGACGGCCAGTGAGCTCGGCCCCGTTTTTCGACCACCAGAAGCGGCCGTCGACGCGCCTTCCCCAGGGGAGAGTCGGCCGCCGCGCGTCTTAGTGGCTCCAGTCCGCCAGGATGACGAGGCGTCACGGGGTATAGCGTGGCCGTACGCACTCATCGCGGCAGCCGCGGTTTTCGTCGCCGTGGTCGGCGCGCTCGTGGCGCGCGAACCGGGCGTTTCGCCCCCACGGCGGCCGGTCGCCATGACCTTGTCGCAATTGGGAGCCGTCCGCGGATCGAAGTTTGCATCCGGCGGCGCGATCACTCTCACCTGGACAAAAGTTCCGAACGCTTCGATGTATCGCGTGCAGGTCGCGACGTCGCCAGGGGACCCCTCCGACGCCGTGGTATTCGCACACGGCAGCAGGACAATTAGCGTCGCCACGACCGCCTACAGATTGAAGGTCACCGGATCTCAACTCTATTACTGGCGGGTGCAGGCACGGGTGGGAAACAAGTGGCAGCCCTATACGCCGTCGCAGCACTTTGCAGTGGCAAAACCGGACGTTAGCAAGCCAATTGCCCTGGCTCCCATCACCGGAAGTGCAAAGGGTGGAAACAATGTCCGCCTGTGCTGGTCCGCCGTGCCACATGCCATCGGTTATCGGCTGCGCGTGCAGGGCCAGCGAACCCGTACGGTGTCTGGGACGTGCGTCACCCTCTCAGTGCGGCCGCGAACGTACCGCTGGAGCGTGGCAGCCCTGGTTAGGGGTGCCGGATTGTACACCGGAGCATATTCGGTGGCCGCCGTACTGCGCGTCCAGCCGGATCGGCACAGTCTGCGGAAGTCCACGGGTACCCGGCATTCGGTCCGACATGTGACGAATTCTCGTGCCGTCACCACTCGAAGCAAAGCGGCGACCAAGCCTCGCGCCACAACTGCACCGGTGGAAGTAGCTTTTGCTGCCTCCCGCCCTTCGTCCAGAAGTGTTACACGCGCTGTACTGCGACTGGGCATTGCGACCAATCGTTCGAGGACAACTGCGTCGAGACGCTCCACACTCGGTGTGACTCCGATTCGCATCAGTGCCGTGACGCCGCGACGCACCGCGACTCGAGCCGCTGGATCGGCGCCGTCCAGATTTGTGCCGCGACCGCCTTCAACTCCCAGCAAGAAGCACGCTCCCGCGACGGGGTCCACCCCCCGGCCGACTCGCCTGCCGCTTCCGCCTGCCCCCCCAACATCGCCTTCACCCACGCGGTCCGTCTCACCGGCGAAAACGACAACGCCCTCATCTCCAGTCAGAGTGCGACCGATAGTCGCGGCGCAGATGCCGACCAGAACGGCAGCGAGTGCGACGTCGACGCGACCCACCGTAAGCTCGACAAGCTCTTCGTCTTCACCGTCCGCCGGTCCGACCAGCCCTGTGCCGACGAAGACGGTCCCGACGGTTGCCAGCCCTACGCCTGAGCACAGCGGATCGCACCCGGACCATCCGGATCATCCCGCCCACCCGGCGCATCCCGTTCACCCGACGCGCCCATAGTGCCCGAGGCGTCGGTGACCCGAGGCTATCCCGCGAGCACTTCGACTTCGTCATCGTCGTCGTCAGAGCCCGGGCGGATGCGGCGCCAAAGGTAGATCAACAGTCCGCTGGCCGGCAGCATAGCCGCAACCCGTAATGACGTATAGTCCATAACGCAATAGCCGGCGGAAATGACGGACGGCGGATTACCGGTGGGAATATGCGACACGGGCGCGAAGACTTGCCAACGCCAGGTACCGAAGCTCGTGCCGACCAACTCCAGAACCGAGGTGACGAAGAAGGCCGAGGCGTAAATCGGTGCCGAAGGTTTCCGCATGAACCACATGAAAAGCGGCCAGAACATCGCACCTGTCACATCCAGACGACCAAACAGCAGCGGTTCCAGCGTGAGGCCAAAGACCGCCCAGACGGTAGCTCCGACGAGGCCGAACCACTTCGCTTGGAGTGGATACCTCACCAGGATCGGGGTGCGTGCCGCGCGCAGCGCCCACAGATACACCAGTCCATGTCCCGGGGGGACAAACATGGGTACGTTGCCAAAGCGGTAGCGGTAGATGCCCCAGACGATCGAAGACCACACTTCGACCGCCGACGCGACCCCTACCATGACCCACACCTGGCGGCGTTCTGCCGGCGGAGAAAACCGCATTGAGAGCAAAAGCAAAAGCCAGGCGCACGCGCCCAGGACGTTTTGTTGACCGATGGAAGTCGTGCGGGCGTCCAGCCAAAATGCCACCGGTATGACGGCCAAAAGCACGATCTGATACCAGTACGGATGCACATGCTCGATCAGTCGACCCAGGCGGCTGTTTCGCCGCCTCGGCAAAAACTTTCGAGAATGTTCCAGAACGGACGCGTACAGTTGTGATCTCATGCAGTGCGGCACTCGTTGCTCAAGACAATAACCGTGGGCGAATCAGTGCACTCTATTTCGAGGTCGACCTGCGCACAACTTGGGTCATTATACCGGGCACTCGTCGGCTCCATTTCCCGTTCGCCTGCGCGGTCCAATACTACTTCAGGGTGACCGCCCGGCACATCGCGTTCTCGGAAAAGACCGCAGGCCGGAAGGTCCGCGCAAACTCGCCGTGACTGAGGAGAGTCGCCGTGCAGGCAGGGGAAGGCATCGAGCAGCTCAAACACATCCTGAGAGATCGAGGACTGCACGCCACCGGGGCCAGGGTGGCAGTGCTCCAGATCTTGCGAGTCTACTCGGACTGTGTCGATGCGTCTTCAATGGAGTGGTCCCACAGCTAACGCCGCCAACGGACGCAAGGGCTGTGATCCGATCGGGGGCGTGGCACGTAGAGGAAGTTGCAAGTCTTCGCAATGTGCGGCAGTTGCATCCGCCAGTCACATTCCGTATATATATTGGTGTATTGGGCCACATTTCCGGATGCCGCAACCAACGAGCGTGGACGTCTCAAGGAGTACGGCTTCATGGACACGAGCACGAGCAGTGAGGACGAACCGCACCTCCCGAACCGCTTGGCGAGGGTATGGACAGGCGCTGACGCCGATTTACGCCGACGGCTGATCATCATTTACGGCGGACTCATTGGATTCAATGTCGCCGTGTGGGTGACGCTGTTGATTTCGTCGGCACGATACGGTCTTTTGCTGGGTTTAGCCCCTATTGCCTACGGTTTCGGACTGCGCCATGCCGTCGACCCAGACCACATCGCCGCCATCGACAACACCACCCGCAAGCTGATGCAGGACGGGAAGCGACCTGTCGGAGTGGGTTTGTACTTCTCCCTCGGACACTCCAGCGTCGTCTTTTTTCTGTCCATCCTGATCGCGGTTTCCGCAGGGTATGTGAAGAGCAACTTGCCGCAATTGCGCTCGGCGGGCGGAGTCATCGGTACGTCCGTGTCGGGACTCTTTCTGCTCGCCATCGCGATCGTCAACCTCGTCGTGCTGCTCGACGTGTACAAGACCTGGAGGAGGGTGGTGCGCGGCGGCGAGTACGACGAAACGTCGCTTGAGGAGTACTTGAACAATCGGGGACTACTTGCGCGGTTGTTCCGGCCGTTGCTGCGCCTGGTAAACGACAGTTGGCATATGTACTTCGTCGGTTTGTTGTTTGGCTTGGGTTTCGACACGGCCACTGAGGTCGGCGTGCTTGGGATGTCTGCCACCGCCGGCGCCGGCGGCATGCCGGTCTACTTCATCTTGTTGTTACCGCTACTTTTCGTGGCCGGCATGGCACTGGTTGATACGACCGATGGAGTCGCGATGCTGGCCGCCTATGGGTGGGCCTACGTGCGACCGGTGCGAAAGCTCTACTACAACATGAACATCACCCTGATCTCGGTCATCGTGGCGCTCTTCATCGGCGGCATCGAGGTATTGAATGTGATCGGGACGGAAGTAGGCGCACACGGCGGCCTATGGACCTGGACCCAAACTGTACAGCTCAATCAGCTGGGCTTGTACATCGTGGGGATATTCCTGGCGAGCTGGTTTGTTTCCGTGGCAGTGTACAGACTGCGTGGAATCGACAAGCTGGACGCAACTTGCAGGACCTCTACTGCGATGGTCGGCGGCGGCGAGTAGGGCCAA
>DAINCT010000206.1:0-6853 GCA_036732245.1 Chloroflexota bacterium
CGTGTCCGCTTGATAGAACTTCCACGTATCTTTCGCTATCTGGTAGAGGTTTGCCCGCTGCGCCGCGGTGAAGCCGCCGTTGTAGGTGGCGATTTGATTGCCCGTCCCGCCAGACGCACCCGCGCTGGCGGGCAGCGCTAAAAGTGCAGTGATCGCGAGCAATACCAGAGTGCGGAGTGCCCATCTAGAGCGATGCATACGTCCCGTTTTTGCCATCTGATCATCCTTCCCTTCTCGAGCTCAGCTGACTATCGAGTGCGCCGCCTTGCATTCACCGAGCAAGAACCGTGCCGGGTGCGTACCCTCTCGGGTCGGCGAAACGAGTGGAACGTCACCTTGTCATTGCTACCTCCGCGGACGCTGTGTTATTGGCTCACTCCTCCTAGGCGCCCGGATAGAGATGGCACCGGACCCAGTGATTAGGTTCGATTTCAACGAGCCTTGGCATCCTGCAGTGGCTGGCCTCGACAGCGACGGGGCACCGTGACACGAATCGGCACTCATCCTTTGGATCGATGACGCCCTTCGCCTCGCCAGCAGCTTCGAAGTGTCCCTGCTCGGTGCCCCTCTCGGGGTTGGGGATGGCCGAGAGAAGCAGCCGTGTGTAGGGGTGGGCGGGCGTCTGGATGACAGCGTCCGTCTCGCCCTTCTCGACCACCTGACCTGCATACATCACGAGCATCTCGTCCGCCACGTAGCGCGCACTCGCGATGTCGTGAGTGATGTACAGGAACGCGATGTTCTTCTCGTTTTTCAACTTGAGGATCAAGTTCAGGATGCCCATCCGAATCGAGACATCCAGCATCGATATCGGCTCGTCGGCGAGAATCACGTCTGGTTCGACCGCGAGCCCGCGCGCTATGGAAATGCGCTGGCGCTGCCCGCCCGAAAGCTGATGCGGGTACTTGCGAGCGAACTCTTCCGCGGGCACCAGACCCACCGTCGTCAGCAGCTCGAGTACCCGCTTGTCGATTTGGTCGTGGGGAACGATGTGATGGGCGCGCAGAGGCCGCACCAGGTGATGCTTGACTCGCTTGACGGGATTGAGCGAGCCGAACGGATCCTGGAAGATCATCTGCACGTCGGCCCGGTACTTGAGTAGTTCTGAGCGGCTCTCGTGCTCCAGGATGTTCTCTCCACGAAATCGGATGGTTCCGCCGGTGGGTGGGTAAAGGCGCGCGAGAAGGCGGGCGACGGTGCTCTTGCCGCTGCCGCTCTCCCCTACCAGCGCCGTTACCTGGCCGGGACGGAGGCTGAAGCTGACGTCATCTACGGCATGCAACATCGCCTTGTGGCCCCAAGGCAAGATGCTGCCTCCCACCGGAAAGTGCTTCGTCAACCCCTCGACCTCAAGGATGGGGGTGGTGGCTACTGTTTCCCGAACGAGGTCAGTTACTGCGCTCATCTGTGAACTCATCCTTATAGAGATGGCAGGCGACCAGGTGCCCCGAACCGAGAGGGCGCAATTCAGGCTTCACCGTCGTCTGCAGCGCGTACAACCCGGGGTTGTCGGGCGTGCAGTGCGAGCACCGTGGGTGGAAGCGACATCCCGACGGAGGGTCCGCCGGGTTGGGCGGCGAGCCCGGGATGCCGTGCATGATCTTCTTTTCACCGACAAGTGGTGGAAATGAGCTCATGAGACCAACCGTGTACGGATGCTTCGGTTGGCGAAAGAGCGTGTCGGCATCGGTCATCTCGACTATCTCGCCGGCATACATGATCGCGATGCGGTCGCTGAACTCGATCAGAAGAGAAAGATCGTGGGTGATGAAGAGAACAGCGAACTTCAGGCGCCGTTGCAGCTCCTGGATTTCCTGAAGAATCTGTCGCTGAACCACAACGTCCAGCGCCGTCGTCGGCTCGTCCATGATGATCAGCTCAGGCTCGAGCGCCAAGGCCATGGCGATCACGACGCGCTGACGCATCCCTCCCGAAAGCTCGTGAGGAAATGCCTGCAGCCTTGTGGGGTCAATCCCGACCAACTGTAGCAATTCTCCTGCTCGACCGAGCGCCTTTTCCTTGTTCACGTGCTCGTGGGCTTGAATCATGTCCACGAACTGGGCTCCAATGCGCATCACCGGATTGAGCGCGTTCATGGCGCTCTGGAAAACCAGCGAAACGTGGCGCCACCGATAGGTCCGCAACTTTGCCGGCTCGAGCTGAACCAGGTCGGTGTCCTGGAAAAGAATACGGCCGCGCGTTATGTGCGCTGGCGGGCGAAGGATTCGCAGGATCGCGTGGGCGGTGGTGCTCTTGCCGCATCCCGATTCCCCTGCCAGTCCTACGATCTCGCCGGGCTGCACGCTGAACGACACATTGTCAACAGCCGGCACGTCGCGTTCCGGCGTTGGGTACTCGACCCGTAGGTTCTGAACCTCAAGCAATGGTGACACCGGGTGTCGTCTCCGTTTCGTGAATCTCTGGGGGCGTAGCCGTGGCGGCCGGGCTCGCAGGCCTTTTGGCTCGGACCTTCTCGACACGCAGCCGCGGGTTGGTGAGCTCGTCGAGCGCGTAGTTCATCAGCGTCAGGCTCAACGCGAACAGTCCGATGCAAAGGCCAGGCGGCACGAACCACCACCACGCTCCGGTCAGCAGAGCGGAATTTTGCTGCGCGTAGTACAGCATGGTTCCCCAGGTTACGGCGTTCAGGTCGCCGAGGCCGATAAACTCGAGTCCGGCCTCGCCGAGAACCGCGTACACGGTCGAGAACAGAAAAGTGGCGGCGACGAGCGAGATCATGTTCGGGAGAATTTCGATGAACACGATCCGCCACGCGGGATCGCCGGTCACTCGGGCGGCCATGACGAAGTCTTTGTTGCGAAGCGCGAGCACCTGCGCGCGCTTACCACGCGCGCCGTATGCCCAACCCGTGAGGGTGAGCATGATGATGATGACCCAAACGCCTTTCACGTTGAAGGCCGCAGCGTAGCTGCCGATGACGATCATGACCGGGACGAAGGGCAGGGTAAGGAACACGTTCGTGATCAACGAGAGCAGATCATCCGTCCAGCCCCCCACATACCCACTCGTCACGCCTATGACGACGGCGAGCACGGTGGTCAGAACGCCGGCGAGCAGGCCGATGACGATGGATCCGCGCGTGCCGACCAGGAGCTGAGACCAAATGTCCTGACCAACCCGCGTAGTCCCAAGCCAGTGCACGTGGCTCGGTGTCTCGCTGGGCAGACCGACCCCAAAAGCGTTGGGGTCGTATGGCGCTATGATCGGCCCGAAAATCGCAACGAAGATGAACACGGCGAGGATGAAGAGTCCCACCGCCGCTTTGCGATTGCTCAGTGCGATGGCCCAGAGACTACGACGCCGACGACCGGTGCCCGAGCGCGTCCCCTCGGGCAATCCCTGAGCCGGCGTCGTGATCGCTCGTTGAGGGGGTACGGATTGCGCTGGGTTGCCATCGTCAACCCTCTCGTGCGCGCGGATCGAGCCGCACGTAAATGACATCGGCTATGAAGTTAGCGAGGAGGACCGCGAAGACCACGAAAAGCAGCAGGCCCTGCAGTAGCGGATAGTCTTCGTTCTGCGCTGCGTTCACGAGGTCATACCCGACGCCCGGATAGGAAAAGACAGTCTCGATGAATACCTGTCCGCTGACAACTCCGGCCAACGCCAGAGCAAAGTAGGTGACCTGAGGCAGAATCGCGTTCCGAGCGGCGTACATGAGCATGACGCGGCGCGGGCTGAGGCCCTTGGTCTCGGCCAGCGTGATGTAGTCCTCGCCCAGAACGGAGACCATGTTGTTCCGCATGCCCAAGGCCCAGCCTCCGAGGGTCGTTACGACTAAGACAAACGCCGGAAGGACGGCATGGCCGATCAGCGATCCTATGAACTTGAGGTTCCAACCAGGCGTCAGGTTGAGGTTGTAAGCGTGTCCCAGGGGGAACCACCCCAGCTGCAGCGCGAGGACGTAGATGAGCGCAAGACCGAGCCAGAACCCCGGAAATGACAGGAGAAAGAGCAGAACCGGGGGTAGAACATTGTCAAAGGTTGAACCGCGCTTCCAGGCCGCAATGATTCCCAGCAACGTCCCAAGTAGTGAGCTAATCAGCACCGCTATGCCCACCAGGAGTAGCGTCCAGGGTAAGTCTTGGCCGATTACTGTCGTCACGGGTACCGGAAAGTGCGAAAAGGAGAGGCCGAGGTTCCCGTGGGCCATGTTCCAGAGGTAGGTGAGGTACTGCCGAAAGATGTTATCGCTCGAATAGCCCAGAGACGCCTTCAACGCTTTGAGCTGGTCAGCCGACATCTTTCCCTGCGCCTGCGCGAACATCGTGCTGGCAGGGTCTCCGGGCATCAGTCGAGGAATAAGAAAGTTCAGGGTTACGGCGATCCAGAGCGCCGCGATGTAAAAACCGATTCTGCGAAGAATGAATCTCATCGTGTGACCTCTCCCATCCGGTCATGACACGCGAAGATCCGTGGGGCTGGCCACGGCCCCCGTCTGAGGAGATGAGGGGCATTACACCCCTCATCTCGAGTAGCGGTAGATCTACTTCAGATGGATGTGGAGTATCACGTCGAGGTTGCTTGGGTGGTTGTAAGGCGATCCGATGTCGTACGGACTGCTTGGGCTTGGCCACCCAACAAAGTGACGTGTACTGTACTCGTTCCACAGGTCGCCGCCTGCGAAAAGAGGCACGATGGGCATCGCGTTGGCGATGATCTTCTGCGCCTGCTTCACAATGCTGACCTGCTGCTTCACGTTGGAGGTCTTCTGGTACGAGCTTATTAAGCCATCCAACTGAGGGCTCGACCAGCGTGAGAAGTTTGCCAGCGCGCCTGCAGGGCCACCCGCCGGCGGGATCTCGGCCTTCGTGAAGTCGTCGTGGTAGAGGTAGAACGGCGTCGGACCGGCGGCCATCCAGGATATCGCCATGCCGAAGTTGCCCTGCTGGAGATGGCTTACGTAGTCGCCGAACGCCAGAGGCTCAACCGTCGCGTTGATTCCGACGCCCTTGAGCTGGTTTGCGATCAGCTGCGCGGCCGTGTTCCAGTCGGTCCACCCCTGCACCACTTCTATCTTGTAGGTCCCGGAGGTGTCAACACCCTTGGCTTTGCTCAACTCGGTCTTGGCCTTACTCGCGCTCCCGCCGGCCGGGAGCATCTTCAGGACACTGGAATCTCCCCACTTCTTGGAGAACTGAGGCTGTACGAAGCCGGCGTTTCCTGCATCCGTGTAACCGTACTCGGCGATCTTCGCTATCTGAGCTCGGTTAATCGCCAGCGCGATCGCCTTACGCACGTGCACGTTGTTAAAGGGTGCCTGCGAGTTGTTCAGCCACAGACTGACCGGTGCGCCCACGCCCTGGAACCAGAAGTGATTGTTCGGGTTCTTGGCCGCGTAGGTGCTCTGGGCATCCGGGATCAGGAGTCCGGCCCAGTCAAGCTCGCCGTTAACCGCGGCCAGCTGAGCGCTGTCATTTCCGGTGTACGCGGGGAATTTCAGCGTATCGACGTATGGCTTGCCCTTCTGCCAGTAGTATTTGTTCCGAACCAGCGTAAACACCTGGGAGCTGAAGCTTCCGACCTTGAAGGGTCCGGTCGCCACAGGGCTCGGGTTTGTCGCCTTCACCGGGTCGAGATTTGCGAACACGTGCTGCGGAACCGGGTCAAAACGACCGAGGTAGTACAGCATCGTGGTGTTGACCTTCTTGAAGTTGAAGACGACTGTCGTTTTGTTCGGCGTGCTGATCCCGGACAGGAACGTCCAGCAGTCGCCACACGTGATGCCGGGATTGGTCTTCGCGAGCATGAAGGAGAACTTCACGTCCGCCGAGGTAAACGGCTTCCCATCGTTCCACTTCACATTCGGGCGCAAGTAGAAGGTAAGCGTCTTGTTACCGTGGCTCCACGCATACTTGCTTGCTAACCACGGAACCACGGCACCGCCCTTCATCTGGTTGAACATCAACAGCGGCTCGTAGATCAGCTCCAGAGTCCCGTCCGTTGGGCTGTTCGAAAACGGGTTGAAGTTTCGAGTCCAGGAGCCCTTCGGGCCCCAGTTGATAACCACTGTGCCGCCATGCTTTATGGCTGCAGAGTGGGCGTTCGTTGCCTTGGCACGAGCGTTCTGCCCCGGCAGTGCTATCAGGCTCGCAATCACCGCGACGACCACGAAGTGCGTGAGCACGCGCCAAGCGCGTTGCTTAGACATCTTAAATCTCCTTCTCACTCATTTTGCCCGCGTACCCTCCTCCGGCCTGACGCGGAATCAACCATCAGGCCTCCGGAAACAATGCAATAAGCACGCCTCAAGACCAAAGTTCTCTGCGTCGCTGCCCCTCCTTACTTGTCGCCGAGCCCTTCCCTTGATGGTCACGGTCAGTTGGCGCGCCCTGGTCTTTGGCCCCCAATTACGCTCTCAAAGGGACTGTCAAGTGGGGGTCTGCAAGACTCGTGCCGGGCTGCGCGTTCCGTCCGCGGCCCGCTTGACATGCAGACGTTTCCTGGGTATTGTTCTTCCTAAATGGACAAATCGTGAGACGTTCCCGATCTCTTCTGGCAGTGCTCGCAAGCGGCCTTTTCTGTCTTCAGGGCGCGTCCACGAAAGCGCAGGGAACCAACACCCTATCCCCAGCCAGCAGGGTGTGGGGCCAGCCTAACTTTGCCTCCGACCGATGCCTTCACGCCGGTGCCCGTACGCTGTGCGGTCCGGCACAGTTGGTTCGCGACGGCCACGGCAACCTGTGGGTTGCCGATCTGGCGAACAACCGCGTTGTCATGTACCCTCCCAGCCAAACCACGGCCAGCAAGGTATTCGGACAGTACGGCTCATTCACCACTTCTGGGTGTGACCAGCGCCCACCGAGCCGGCAATATCCAACTGCACCTAGCC
>DAINCT010000207.1:0-6839 GCA_036732245.1 Chloroflexota bacterium
ATAGGGTTAGCGACAGCCCCGCCGTATAGCCCGGAATGCAGGTCACTCTTCGCGCCGTGAACGTCGATCTGCAGCCCACATCCGCCCTTCAGGCCAACCAAGAGAGACGGTTGATCTTCGGACCATTGCGTGCCATCGGCGCTGATGACGACATCGCAGGTCAAACGCTCGCGCTGTTGCTCGATGAAGGACGGCAACTGAGGACTACCAATTTCCTCCTGACCTTCCAGAAAGTACTTCACATTGACCAGCAGGCGATCGGCTTGCAGGAGTGCCTCGACACTCAGGATCGTCATGAGGAGATTCGCCTTCATATCGGAGGCGCCTCGTGCGTAAATCCGTGCGTCGCGTTCCTGTGGTTCGAAGGGAGGCGTCGTCCAGAGATCGATCGGATCGACCGGCTGCACATCAAAATGGCCGTAGATCAACACGGTGGGTTTGCCTGGCGCGTGAAGCCAGTCGCCGTAGACCACAGGGTGGCCGCCGGTGGGCAAGATCTCTACGTGCTCGATTCCCGCGGCCTTCAACCGGTCAGCTGCCCACTGCGCTGCCCGTTGTACGTCCGAAGCATGTTCGGGTAATGACGAAATGCTTGGGATACGCAATAACTCGCTTAGTTCGCCCAGCGACTTAGATCTGCGGTCTTCGAGGAACGTATCTGGTGCTACCATCGATGTCACCTCCATTCCGATTATGGACGGTCGCGTTGACCACAGCGGCGGTCAATGAGATTACGGTCGTAGGATCGAGGTGGCTATTGCTTATCGGCCCCCCATCGCACTCAACTCACACGGAAGGTGGTGCACCATGCTCGTTACGCCACACGCGGTCCTGGGCGCCACCATGGGCGTTCTTATCCCGGCGCGTTTTGCCGTGTGCACCGCGGTGGCAAGTCACTTTCTGCTCGACGCGGTGCCACATTGGCAGGAGACTCTGCCTCCGTACACGCCCCACCGAGGTACGTGGGTCCGTGTCCCGATCGACATGACCCTGGCTCTGATTCTGACGAGATGGATCGCTCGCCGACGGGTTGATGGCAGGAAGGTATGGCTCGCAGCGTTCGCTGGAGTGGTGCCTGACGTTGACGTCCTGTGGTTTTTAGCTCCCCGGTTCTTGGGTCAAGTCGGCGTGCTTCGACGCTATGTGTCCTGGCATGCCGATATCCAGCGCGAGACCTCTCGATTCGCGGGCATCGTCCCTCAACTCGGCGTGATTGTTCTGTGCGGCGCGATTCTACGGTCGGGAATCGCTCGGCCACCGCATTCGATGCGTGGTTAGCGCGCCGAGGGGTGCGACGGGCAGTCATAGCAGCCGGCACCCCCATCCGGAAGTCGGAATAAGGGTCGACGCTCAGTTCAAACCAAGGGCCTCGAACAACCGATCGCGCACCTGGTCAATCGTTCCATCCGCGTCGACGTGCGTCAACAGTCCCTGGGCGTCGTAGTGTTGTTTCAATGGTTCGGTCACGGTGTGGTACAACTCCAGGCGCCGGCGGATCCCTGCGGGGTCGTCATCCGCCCGCTGGACGAACGGGCCCGGGTCTTCCGGCGGCGGTGGGTTATGGACGAGGTGGTAGGTCGCGCCCGTGCTTTCGCTTTGACGGCGACCTGCCAGTCGCTCGGTCAGTGGTTCCTCGGGAATTTCGAGGGCCACCACCCTGTCGAGCGGACGGTGCTCATTCTGGAGCAACGTGTCGAGCGCACGTGCCTGTGCTAGATCGCGCGGAAACCCGTCCAGGATCCAACTGTCGTTGGCACGCAGGATCGGACCCACGAGTTCGAGAATGGTCTCATCGGGCACCAATTCGCCGCGGTCGTTGTATCGGCGGAGGGTTTCCCCCAAGGGGCTTCCCGATCGGATTTCGCGCCGGACGATATCGCCCATGGAAATGTGTGGGGCGTGAAGACGCTCCGCCAGGAATTCCGCCTGTGTTCCCTTGCCAGATCCCTGAGGTCCGAGCACGATGATTCTCGTAACTGCGTCTCCCGCCGGCTAAGAACGAACTCTTCGCTAGGGGCTTCCAGCACACTTTCTCTAGGTAGCTGCGGTGATCTCCATCTCAGCCTTGTTCACCGGCACCAATCGTCTCGCAGTCTACCGTCCGATGACCAGGCGGGCCAGCAAGGAACGATGATGACTGGTTTCTGGGGCGAGATCCCACGGTTCCCGGCAGAGCACCATCGCAACCACCACGTTGGATGAGGTCCCGCCCGCGACCCCGATGCCACACCGAATCCATTCCCCATCCAGCACGTCCCGTTGCTTGAGAAGCCGGTCGGCCATGATGCTCGATGGACCGCTCAGCAACGTTTCCATCAGCAGGCTTCGTCCGAAGAGATCGGCATACTCATCCGGATACTCCCAGCCCTCTTCGCTGCGTCCCGTCACGAGTTGGTGTGACGCTTTATTTTCCGCCACATCCATCAGATCCTCGTCGAGTTCGAGCAGAGGCAACCCCATGGAGCGTCGCTTTTCATTCAACCTGGTGACCAAGCCTTCAGCCAGTCCCGGTCTCAACAGTGAGGATTTTCGGCGCTCCGGCATGATCTGGGTGACGCACCAGTAGACAGACACGGCTAGAAGGAGCCCGAACAAAAGAATGAACGACATGAAGTTCTCCACGGATTCGAAGGGATGCTGCACGGCGGGGAAGCCGTGGAGGAGGTGGGGCGGTCATCATTGTGCCTGCTGGCACGAGGCGATTCAAGGGCTAAATCAGTATAGACAAATAATTGGCTACATACCCGCCTGTCGCTTTTTAATCGACATGCGCCAGTCGCCTTCCGTCACCAAACCCATTTGCAGGGCATAGACGGCGGCTTCTGTTCGGTCACGCACATTCAGCTTGCTCAGGATGTCGCTCACGTAGTTCTTGACGGTCTTTTCGCTCAGGCCGAGCCCATTTGCGATTTCGCGATTGCTGTCACCGCGCACGATCGCATTGAGGATATCACGCTCTCGGCTCGTCAACCCGGTCTCCATGTAACTCAGACGCGCAAACTCGGAGAGTAGTTGCACTGCCAGCTCAGGGCTGATCAGTGCTTCGCCATACGCCACCGCGCGCACGGCTGTCAGCACTTCCGTGATATCTGAACTCTTGGAGAGATAGCCCTTGGCTCCGGCGCGGATGGCCGCGAAGAGCTGTTGCTCCTGTTGGTTGGCGGTTAGAACCACGACCGACGTCTCCGGATGCGCTTTCATCACCTGGCGCACGACTTCCATGCCCATCGCGCTCAACCCGATCGGATCCATGACCGCGACGTCAGCCGGCTTCTCCGTGAGACCGTCGATCAGGGATTCACCATCCGTGTACATGCCGGTCACCAACATATCGGCTTCCGAGCCGACCAGGTGAGAGACCGCCTGCACCAAGAGATGCTCGCGGTCTGCGAGAGCCACGCGAATCATCTGCCCTCCCGTGCGCGTCGATGGCACAATCATACACCGTGGCGACTTGCTGTGAGCATACTCAGTTCTACTACTCTCTTGCATGAAAACGGCGAAGGCCCAGGAGGCGGAAGAAGTTCCCACGTTCCTCAACCCGACCCTGGGCTTGAGACCGTGTGTCAAACATCACGACCTGACTGCATTCACGCGCCCGTCACACCGAAGAATGAGCCGCGATCGCATCGGTCCTTCGAGATAGATACTCCTGGAGCGCTTCCTCCCAATGTCGCGGCTCGGCGATGCCCCGGCTTTTCAGTGTGTCGTGCGCCAGCACGCTGTAGGCGGGGCGTCTGGCCGGCGTTGGTCGATCGTTTTGCATTACCGGACTGACGGTGGTTGAGGAACTCGAGAGTCGAAGAATCGCTCCGGCAAACTCGTACCACGAGCACTCTCCTCCACCGGTCACGTGGATGGTCCCATGCACTTCCGCCTCTAGCAGGTCCCGCACGGCCCCAGCCAGGTCGTGTCCGTACGTCGGCGTGAGCGTTTGGTCGGCTACTACGAACATTGGATCGCCTTTGCCGGCCAGTCGAAGCATGGTTTCGACGAAGTTGCCGTGACGTGAACGGACCCCTGCGATCCCGAACACACCCGTGGTGCGCACGATCAGGTGACGCTCGGTCGTGCTCCGGATCGCCATCTCACCGGCAGCTTTGGATGCACCGTAGACGCTCAGAGGATTGACGGCATCGGTTTCGTGGTAGGGAGAGGTCTTGCGACCATCGAAGACATAGTCGGTGCTAAAGTGCACGAGCGTCGCTCCATGCCGGTCACAGGCACGTGCGAGACGTTGCGGAGCCGCGGCATTGACCAAGAAGCTCTGTTCCGGCTCAGCCTCGCATTGATCGACGCGGTGAAATGCCGCGGTGTTAACAATGACATCCGGGTGCTCACGCGCAAACACGGTCTCGATCGCATCCGCGTTTGCAATGTCGAGTCTGTCCCGGCTCAGCGCCACCACGTCGTGGCGTGCCAGTGACTCCAGAAGATCAGCGGCTAGTTGTCCCTCACCGCCAGTGATTACTATTTTCATGACCCTCCATGATGTCTCTCTTGAGGAGCATGTTTGCAGGATGCCCTGGAACCCCGATCGATACCATCAGTTTAGAAGTGAGCGTGCGGCTCCGTTCGAGGATCTGCTGGGACTCATCGAGCGCCGCGACGGTCTCTCCGTCGTGGACCTGGGATGTGGACCTGGCGAACTGACCCAGAGGCTGGCGGATGAACTGCCCGCAAGTGAAGTGGTGGGCATCGACAGCTCGGAAGAGATGCTGGAACATGCGGTCCGGGATACTCGACCCGGGCTGAGGTTCGAATTGGGAGATATCGCGACCGTCAGCGGGCAATGGGATCTGGTGTTTTCGCATGCTGCAATCCAGTGGCTGGACCATCACGAGACGTTGGTGCCTCGTCTGATGACGTTGGTGCAGCCAGGAGGTCAACTGGCTGTCCAGGTTCCGTCGAACCAACGTCACCCAGCACTGGTTTACATCCGTGACGTGGCCGGGGAAGAGCCGTTCTCAACCGCGCTCGGCGGATACAATCGGGATTTTCCGGTCCTCAGCGTTGACCGCTATGCCGACCTCCTCTACGAGTCTGGCGGGACCCAGCTCACCGTGTTCGAAAAAGTGTATCCGCACGTCTTACAGGATGCCGACGCGCTGGCCGACTGGAGCCTGGGTACAGCTCTGGTACCTTACCTGGAACGACTGCCTGCCGATCTGCACGATCCATTCTTGAATCGATACCGTGCAAAGCTGCAAGCTCGCTGGCCGGGAAGCCCCGTCTTCTACGGCTTTCGGAGGATTTTGTTCGCAGCGACGGTTCCGGGTTGATAGCAGAGAGTCGGTTCAATCAGGGTATCGATTCGCAAAGAGCCCGCCGCATGAATCCATGCGACGGGCCCCGTCCGATCAAAGAGAAGAGTAACTACGAGGTGTGGGTCTGATCGACCGAGCCGCGCCACGCACCGGTGGGCGCCCCGCGGGACTCGATGAATCGCTTGAAGTTTTCCAGATCGCCCTGGATGCGGCGATCGTCCACTCCGAGCTTATCGCCGACATTCTCAACCAGGCCCTCCGGCTCGTAATCGATCTGGACTGTTACGCGGGTCTGATCCTCGCCCAGACGATGAAACGTTACGACGCCGGCGTTGGTCTTGCCGGTCGTGTTGCGCCAGGCAACACGTTCGTCGGGAATCTGCTCCGTGACGACCGCGTCGTACTCCGCCTTGTGTCCACCGATGTTGGTCCGCCAGTGCATATTCTGGTCGTCAACCTGCCGCACTTCCTCGACGCCTTCCATAAACTCGGGAAAGCTCTCGAACTGGGTCCATTGGTCGTAGGCGGTCCGTACCGGTACGTTGATGTCGATCGACTTGATTATGCTGGTCATCATTATCTCCTTCTCGTGTGTATGTTCTAAGGCTCGGGATTCAATCGGGGTGACGCGCCCGCCCTGACTATGTACTGTGCAAAGACTGTGCCAACCTCAGGCATTTGCAGTTTGGCAGGTTGGCAGAAGGCGCGTGCCCATCACGTCCAACAGGGGCATGATTCATGCCCCGTTTGATCGTACGTCGATGATCGAGGACTACAGGCCGTGACCCTCGAACCGGGCGGAAAGGCTGTTGAGTAGGGATTCCGGGATACCAGGAGAGACGAGATGGGAAAGAGATCGAGTATGGCGCCGACCCTTCGTTCGTGGGTCGTGGCGAGTACGATCGGCACTTCGCTCGCGCTGCTTTTTGATGGCGAACGAGGGGCTCGACGACGAGAGATGCTGATGGGGCGAGGACGTGTCTTCTACGGAATGGTCAACCAACGTCTCAACAAGCGGACTCAGATGGCCAGTGACAAGGTCTACGGTGACGCGATGGGGAGGGTAAATATGTACCAGCCGGACAATCCCAACCCTGACGACAATACGCTGCGTGACCGCATCGAGAGTGAGGCATTCGGCCATAACACGGCGCCAAAGGGGGAATATAACCTGAACGTTGAAGACGGTATCGCGGTGCTGCGGGGGCAACTGGACTCGCAAGAGGACATTCAACGGTTAATCACATTGGTCGCTGAGGTCCCCGACGTCCGGGGCGTCGAGAGCTTCCTACATACGCCCGGTGAGCCGGCGCCAAACAAGGAAAGTGCGATCGAGGCATCGGAGTAACCAAGCGGACAATTACAGGAGTCGCCGTTGCCTCGGCGCTCTCGCTGACGGGGATCGATATGGTATACCCGAGCAGACGGCAGATCGGTCCGATATACCTGGAGATGCCGCTGCCGAACTGACGTTGACGGCTGTATGGTTGCTCACAGTTCGGCGCAGTAGGACACGCTAGAGCAATTGGCACAGAAGATGAGCTAGGTGGCAAGCTGGAGGATGCGAGCATA
>DAINCT010000208.1:0-6818 GCA_036732245.1 Chloroflexota bacterium
CTTGAGCGGCTCAATGATTTCGGCCGTTGCTGTAGACACGCCACTATTCTCGATCCCAGGACGGATGAGGGTCAAGCAGCATCGTGCCAAATCAAGGGCTGTCGGAGACTCGAACGGGGCTGCGCGGACTATGTGATCCTTTCTGGAATGCGGACACCACATCGGTGCCGTGAGAGAGGTGTGTAGTCGAGGCAAGGGAGTGAGTGATCGGGATTCCGGTGCGACGTGCCAGGCGCATGCGACGGAGATGGGCATGACCGGGCTCGATCACCAGCGCCATGAGTGTGGCCAGCAGCACCACCACCACACCGCCCGCGGCATCGAGCACATAGTGATTGGCATCCACCAGCACGGTGAAGAGCATGAGGAACGGATACACCGCTGCCAGGAGACGAATCGGGAGATCTCGTGCCAGGAGTAGAACGGACCCTGAGACGATGAGTGCCGTGGCGATGTGCAGGCTGGGCATGGCGGAATAGGCGTTGTACCCCAGTGGGACGCTGCTGAGCTTTCCATTGCCAATCACACCCTGCATGGTGTTCTGAAAGGAGAAGGCGTGACTGCCGTCCATCAGCCCCCTGGCCAGGCGGGGTGGCGCCAGCGGATAGAGCTCGTAGGTGATCACCGCCAGGGTGATGCTCAGCCCCACGATGTTCCGGACCAACGGGAAGTGGGAGCGATGCCGGCGGAAGAGCCAGATGGCAACCAGCAGGGGAACGACGGTTTGACCGAGTGCATAGATCACGGTGGTGGCAGCCATGATGGTGCCGTACAACGGGAATCCGAAGGGGGCGTGGACCTGCCGCGCCCAGAGCTGCAGTGCCGGCTCGACAAAGAGTCCATGCGCCTGTTCCACCGCCGCAACCTGCTGAGCGTGACGCATTGCTTCTGCCACATTGGGCGGATAGATGTTGCCGCGGAAGATGTCATCCCCGAACTGCAAGGCGACGACTGCCAGCAGTTGCAGCACGAACCCGATCCAGGTGGTGACCGAGGATGCGATCGTGGCCGAGGTGGCACGCCGCTCGAGTGGTGTGATGGCTCGGTTGCTGCGGAGGGGCGCGCTGACGACCGGAGGGTGATGGAGACAGAGATCGATGCTCATGTCTGGTCCTTTGGACGGACGCGCAGTGGTATCGTCCGTCGCGGTACGGGATGGAATGGGTCAGTCAGTAAGTCGGGGAGCAGAGAGCCCAGCGGCGGAGGACGAACAGCCGTGATGAACGTGCTGTTCGTACGGGAGGTGGCTCCGGTGAGTGGCCGGCCCGTCCTCCGCGCTGAGCGTGTCATCAGGCGCTGCGCCGTGTGCGGGTGGCACGAGGCTCCGCGTCCACCGGGACGGGGATGGAGATCAGGCGTGTCTCCGCGTCATCCCGCCGGGACAGCGCGAGCATGCCGGCTCCGGTGAGTGCTGCCAGGATGAGGGTCACGAGGATCAGTGTCATGGGGAATCTCCTTTCGAGCTGCGGTTGTGGATGGGAGCGGACGTTGGTTCAACGGTTCAGGCGTAGGGGCGATCGTGCATCGGGGATGGTCTCAGGCGGTGCGTGCTCCTGTCTCTTCGGGGTGGTGGTAGGCATCGAGCGGGCCGGGGAGGGCTGCTTCTGCCGCTCTCTGCCAGTGCGCCATATTCCGTCGCACCAGGAGGACACCGCCACCGGCCACCACGCCGGCCAGGACGAGCGCAACGATCCCAAAGGGACCGGTGAAGCTGGTTCCCAACTGGAAGCCCAACCACCCCATGGCCGTGGCCCAGACGATGACGGCCGCCGCATTGGTGAGGGCAAAGCGCCGCCACGGCATCCGGTCGGCACCGGCCAGGAAGGCAGCGAAGATCCGCAAGACCGCGATGAAGCGACCAAAGAACACCAGCCGCGTCCCGTACCGCCCGACGAGATACTCCCCGAGCTTCAGCTTCGACTCGTCCAGCCCGATGGAGCCCCCGTAGCGCCGGAGGAAGCGATAGCCTCCGACTCGTCCGATCAGGAAGCCGAGGTTGTCGCCGATGATGGCGCCCGCGATAGCGAGGACGATCACCAGGGTGATGGAGAGGCGGTGGGTCGACCCGGCATAGACGGCGGCCACCAGGAGGGTGCTCTCGCCCGGGACCGGGACGCCGATGCTCTCCACGCCCACCAGGATGACGATGAGCCAGTAGCCGTAGGTCTCGACGAGATGGGTCAGGAAGGCGGTCATGCGTTTGTCTCCTTGGTGGGTCGGGCCGGAGCGGGCGTGCTCTGCCCCGGCTCGACCCACTGGTGTCATGGGGCGGTTAGGCGGCATCGCGGGCCGCTTCTGGTTCGACGGCCAGCCGGGAGGGCCACCAGTTCCAGCGGCGCAACAACACCACCAGGGAGGGGATGAGGAGGGTGCGGACCAGGAAAGTGTCCATCAGGATGCCGCCGGCGATGCCCATCCCGATTTGCTGCTCTGACGAGCCTCCGGCGAGGGTGAGGACCAGGAAGGAGGCGGCCAGGATCATCCCGGCGGACGTCACCGTGCCTCCGGTTGCGCCGACGGCACGGGTAACTGCCTCCGGTAAGGGTCCCTTGAGCGCCTCCTCCCGGATGCGAGTGATGACAAGGATGTTATAGTCGGAGCCAAGCGCCATCAGGAAGATGAACATCAGGAACGGCAGGAAGAAGCTCAGGCCGGCGTTCCCCCCAATGCCTATGAAGACGGCTACAGAAAGCCCTAAGGCTGCCAGATACGACATCCCCACGCTGGCCAGCAGATACCACGGAGCGACCAGACTGCGCAGGACCATCGCCAGAAGAATACCGATCACGAGCAGCACGACCGGCACGATGAGTACCAGGTCATTGGTGGTGATAGCGCTGATGTCGTACGAGAATGCTGCCTGACCAGCCACCCCGGTCTCGACTGCACCGGTTGCCTGCCCTACCTTGGCCAGGGTCGTCCGGACATGCGGGATCGCGTGCATGCCACCGGTACTGTCAGGAGCCCCGGCTGCCAGTGCGGCGTAGAACTGGACGATGTGCCCGTCCGGGCTGATGAACTGTGCCGTGGCCCGATAGGCGTTGTAGAGGGCGGGAGACACCCCGGTGCCGGGCACCGGGGTGATCGGGAGAGAGGAGGCGGGGCCGAGCGCGGCGTGCAGGCGCTGCAGCTGTGCGGTCGAGAGCTGGGTGCCGTTGGGGTTGAGCGGACCGCTGACGGAGCGGAAGACCGGATCACTGGCGAGACGCTGCGTGGCCTGCATCAGCACCGCTGGATGGTTCCAGACCGGCGTGGCGTAGTGTAAGAGGAGGTTGGTCGGATTGGCCTGCCCCGCCGGGAAGTGGGCGCTCAGCACGCTCATGCCATGGGCCGACTGGCTGGAGGTCGCCGTGGTGTCGCCACCGAAGCCTGCCGGCGAATACTTGAGCAATCCATACCCGGCCAGGCTTCCGAACAGGACCACTCCGGTCAGCAGGACCGGTACGGGCCGCTGCACCACACGGCCGGCGATGCGTCCCCAGATGCTCGCCATGCCCATGCTCGCCATGCCCATGCTCGGCCAGAAGGCAGCGCGCCCGAAGATGGCAAAGAGCGCCGGCAGCAAGGTCACTCCCGCCAGGAGCATGATGCCGACGCCGATCGCCATGGCCGGTCCCAGCCCCTGGTAGAACCCGAAACTGGCAAGTAAGAGGCAGAGCAGGGCGGCGATCACGGTACCGGCCGAGAAGGTAATGGTCTCACCAACCCGGGAGAGGCTCTTGATCACGGCAGCATGTGGCTCCAGGCCACGGCGCATCTCTTCCCGCATCCGGAACACAAGGAACAGACCGTAATCCGTGCCGGCACCCAATAGCAGCACAATTAGCAAGAGCTGGGTAATGCTGGAGACCGCTACCCCAAAGAGCTTGTGGGATTCGGCGATCACCGGTCCGGCCGTAAACAGCACAAGCGTGGGAGGAAGGAAAGTCAGGATGGGGGCGAGCAGCGAGCGGTACACGAGAAACAACAGCACCAGAATCACGCCGATGGAGAGGATCTCGGTCAGCGCCAGGCTGTTCGAGGTGGCCGCCGCATTGTCCACGCTGGTCGCCACGTCGCCGGTGAGGTAGAAGGAGAGGCCGGTCGGCACTCCCGCCTTCGTGAACGCGGCACGAATGGCGTCGACGTACTTCTTCCCGCCGGCTCCCTGGGCATCGCCGGTCAGGGTGACCTGGGCTTTGCGGGCCTGGCCGTCCCGGGAGACCCCCTGGTCTCGCACGTCGACGACACCCGAAACACGGCCCACAGCTGCCTCTACCCGCGTGATGGTTGCCTCATCGGCTGCCGTGAGCGGCCGGTTGCTCCTGCTGGCGACGATCGCCGATTGGGGGAGCGTTCCGTGCTGGAAGGGGCCGGCGAGCTGCGCGGCCCTCACGCTCGGCTGGCCGCTGGGGAGGAAAGAGGAGTTGTCGTTGTTCGTGACACTGGAGAGGGACGGCAGGCCGATGATGGCCGCCACCGCGATGAGGAGCCAGGCCGCTACGACCAGGTACCGGAAGCGCACGATGATGCCTCCGAGCTGGGCGAAGAACGCCTGGACAGCGTCCTGGGGTCCGTCCCCGCTCGGGGGCCCATCGGTGCTCTGCGGTGAGCGGGTCTTGCCACCTCGTATGGATGACAGAACACGCCACGGGCGGCGGGTGTCGCGGGAAGTCTGCTGGTCTATAGTGTCCATTGAAAGTCGTTCCTTTCGTCGAGGCTGAAAAGACCCGAGTAGAGTTGCCCAGTTTCTGATTGCTCTTGGGTATCACTAGGTACTGACCAGATTCGTGAGGAACGCGCTCATCTCATGCGACCTTCTGCCTGCGTTCTCGTCCGTCGGTGAGCTTGTCCGTCCTGTAGAGCCAGCGCGCAAAGCGGAGGCGACCGAGCTCGCGCTGCGTGAAGAATCCATGCTGTTCCTGATACAGGTCGCGGAGCGCGCTGAGGGTGAGCATCTGCTCGCGGTTGAATGTGATCTCGGGCGCTGTTATCGGGTGCGGGGTGGGACTGTTCACGACTGTCCTCCTCCTCAAGGGTGATTACGCGGCCAGTGCCAGGTCAGGCCAGCGTAGGTCTGCCAACGATGCCCGGGCCACGCCAATACGGGTGTCGGCCATGCCGTAGTACACGTCCAGCTCCCCATTGGCATGCAGGTCGACGCCTGTGGGAAAGACGACGTTGGGGACGACGCCGACCCGGGCCGTTGCCGCAGTTGGCTCGAGGATGCTCTCCGAGCTTCGGTGAAGCACGTGTCGGGGATCCTCCCCGCTCAAGAGGAGTGCCCCCGCGCTATAGCGAACATGCTTCTGCTGGTCGACGCCGGCGACGATCTGTCCGGTGACGCCGTGGTAAATCAGGAGCCAATCCTTTCCGACTCGACTGGGAGGAGCGCCGGCACCGATCTTCAGGCGCTCCCAGTCACTTCGTGGGCGGGCGAGGAAGTGGTGGTGGTCGAAGTCGACGCTCAGCTCGCCTGCTCCACGCCAGGGCGCATAGCTGATCCACATGCCCGGTGGATGCGGTGCCCGGCCTGCTCGTCCCCGGGCAGCCTGTAGATCAGGACGATGGATGAGCGCCAGGCTTGGCTTCCCGTCGGGACCGGGCACGGGTTCCGGAAAGAGCACTGCGTCCTTATTGTCCAGCGCATTCAGATCCAGGTCGCTCGTGACGGCGAAGCGAGCCAGGCCCAGCCGGCGCCACGATCGCAGATCGTGCGACGCGGCCAGGGCAATGCGCGGGCCGAGAGGACCGTAGGCGGTATAGGTCATGACATACTCCCGGCGCGCGGCAAGATACGTCACGCGTGGATCCTCGACACCGCCTCCCGTGCCTCCGTGGCGTTCGTACGGCTGGGCAGGCTCCAGCACAACACCCAGCCGTTCGACGCCCCATGGCTCCTCCTGGCGGTTGAACAGCACCCGAGCGAGTCCGATCCGGGAGTAGTTGCCGGCGGCAACCAGTCGGGGCAGCAGATAGAGCTCGCCGTCTGTCCCTCTGGCCACTGCCGGGTTGAGAACCCCTTCGACTTCGCGCGGGTCACGCGGGTCGGGCTCCATCACAATGCCGAGGGGCCGTAGCCACGGCGCCGGTCGTTTTGACTGTTCTACGGACAGGTGCGTCCTGAGCGGGTCTTGAAGCGCGGTGGTAACCATGGTGAATTCCTTGAATACCGACATTACGACGCCAGGGGTTCGACCGTGTCAGGGAGGTCGGCGGTGACCTCTTCGTCCTCAGTGGCGGGCGGTGCGTCCACCTTCCCGACAGACCGGGAGATCGCCAGGATCGCCACCATCGCACCGACGACGGCTAACCCACCCCCGACGAGAAACGCGCGATGGAAACCCTCGACGATCGCGTGGGGCAGTCCAGTCTGCGGCTGGGAATGGAGGACGTCGTTGGTCCGCGTGGTGGCAATCGTCGAGAGCAGACCCAGTCCGACCGCACCCCCAACTTGCTGGAGGGTGTTCACCAATCCGGAGGCGATCCCTGAATCCGCCCTGTCGACGCCGGACACCCCGGCACTGGTCACCACTGGAAAGGAGAGCCCCGCTCCGATCGAGATGAGAATGAACGCGGGCAGTAGATCGGTAAGGAAGCTCCCATGGACCGGTATGCGGGTCAACAGAAGAATACCGCCGGCCACGAAGAGCATGCCGAGAGCGACGAGCCACCTGGCGCCGATGCGACTCATAAGCACCGTCCCGACGCCTGCCATGACCACGACGCCGGCGGTGACAGGCAGAAACGCCAATCCGGCCCGGCTCGGTGAGAAGTGCAGGACCTGCTGCATGTAGAGGCTCAGGAAGTAAAACACTGCAAACATCGCCAGGCCCAGG
>DAINCT010000209.1:0-6811 GCA_036732245.1 Chloroflexota bacterium
ATGCGTACCCGTATACCGTCACGTCGTCGCCGGCCACAATGTCGCCGGCCAGCAGCGGGTGGCTCCCCTGCGAAATGGTCGTTCCCGAGTTGATGCGCACGCGAACCGATCCGCCGCTCACGCCCAGGCTCAGACCACCGGACTGAAGCGAGTCGACTTTCGCCCGGAGGGTTGTGCTGTGCAGTTGCACGGTCACCGTTTGCACCACCAGAGATCCGGACAGATCTACCGTGCCTACCAGATCGACAGTCGTACCGCTCGGTATGTCCGCTGGCTGAAGTGGGACGTCCAGATGGCTTGCGATCACGGAGCTGCTCCTTCCGAATCTCGCTTCATACGTGTCTCCGTTCGCGGTTCGCACCGCGGCGACACCTCCGTGCCACGAAAGAATGCCCCGCACCGTGAGCGTTGGGTGGAGCACGGTTACCGTGGTCGCTCTCAGCACCTTCGATGGCTCCAGGTAGCCGTTTACGCGCAAGTATGCGCCGTGCCCGATCTGACGCACGGCTACCGCGCGAGCACCATCGCGAGGTACGACTCCCGTCGGCAGGTCTACTCGAACGAGCGTTCCCGACGAACGTTTTATCTCGATATTCGATCCTGCTTGATTTACAAGTCGACCAGTTTCGGATGAAACCTTCGCGCTGGCTGTCACGCTAGAAGCATGCAGCTCGGTTCCCGATCGAGTGCCACGCGCGACCACCCTCATGCCTGGAAAGAGAGACGCGCCCGTCGTCGCGTGGCCCTGGAACATGACACGCGTATGAGAATCGAGACGCACGGTCTCCCTGGCGCCTGATGAATGAGTCACTTGCAGCCAGGTAGACCCTCCGGCCGTCAGCATGCCGCGCACGGTGACTACTTTCGTCACGGCACGGCTTACGTCCACGGAGGTGGCTTGCAGCTGATGCCCAGTCAGGCGACCAACTGCGCGGGCATGGTCACCCAGCCGGATCTGAGAGGGTGGAATTGGGTGACCCGAGAGGCGGGTTGAGGTCTTGCTCCCGACGACTACGGAATATGTCGCGCCCCGCTCGACCACGCGCAGGGATGACGACGAAACCCCCGTCACCATGCCGCGGACCGTGGACACTTTGCGCGACGCCTGGAAGACGTGGACCCGAGCGGCCGTGAAAGTCCCGCCGCTGGCGCTTCCCCGCACGGAGATAAGGTCCCCCACGCGAATGCTGGTCCGTGTGGTGCGGACCGCACCGACCTCGAAGACGGTCGAGGACTGCAGACGAATCAGAGGCGCGCGCGGCGTGTCCAACCGTAGACTGGTCGAGCTGAGAGCGACCACTGTTCCGCGTAACTCCGTGCTGCGAGTGGTCGCCTTAGTCTGGTGAACATGAATGCTATCTGCCACCAGCGGATGTCCGGCACAACAGGCATAAACCGTAACCTGATCACCTATGTGCGGGGACCCAGATGTTCGCGCTGCCCCGGAATAGTAGCGGGTTTGCGTGTTGAGGGCTATGGTTTGCGCGGACGACCCGGGTTGTCTCACGACCAAACCGTGCGGAGTGGTTGTAACCACGGTCCCTCTCACCTGCACGTGCCTCTGAGCGGCCTGCGTCCGATAGACGTGGATACGCACGGCGACCACGTCGTGGCCTGACGCAACCACGCGTGCGTCTACCCGGTCATTTACGCGGAGATCGGACAGTCTGAGACTCGAACTGCTGGTCTGGATTACGGTGCTGCTGGTCACCACGATCGTAGCGAAAGTAGCGCCGGTATGGACTCGAACGGCGTTTCCCGCGATGCCGGCAATCGTGCCCCGAATGCTGACCTGCTTGGGCGCGACTGGATACACCCGAACTTGAATGGCGCGAATCGTCCGGCCCTTTACATATCCACGCACTCCAACGTGATTGCCTTCGATCAACCTCAATCGCCCGGTCCGTCCCTTCTCCACCACTTGCGTGGGCGGGGTATCGTCCACTACGTATGCGCCGTGGGTCGTCGTCTGCAGGGTAAACCGGTCGGAACTCACATGGGTTGCGACGCCCCGGATGGTCACCGGCCCCGATTTGTGGCGAGCTCCGACCAGTGCCGCATCGGGACCTGCCGCCCAGGCGCTCATAGATCCCACTACGTAGATGGCGAGGGCAGCCACGAAAGAGAGACGAGTCATGATCGCGTGACTTTCAACACGAGATCGAAAAACTCGTCCACGCGCGCCGTCCAACCCGGCGGTACCAGGGTGGTGGAGTCGTACTGTTCGAGTAAAGCGGGCCCAGGGATGACAGTCCCCACCGGCAGACTCGGTCTCCAGGCGACGACGGTCGTCACCGGTTCCAGCCCTGCCACGACGAGCGACGAGCCGAACCAGATTGACCGAAATGAGACCGGACGGGAGGGCTCCGGCCAAGGTGGAACCAGCTGAGGCCGAGCTCGACGCGGCAATGTGGCGCGCAGTCGTATGTTGACGATCTCGATCGGGCCGCTGATTCCCGTCATGCCGTACCGTGCTTGATAGCGTCCCTCGAACCGTGAACGTAGAAGGTCGGATTCATCGGCGTACGGTACTCGAAGCTCGAATGACTGTCCCAGGTAGCGAGCGTCGACAGTTCGTGTCATGACCGGCTCTCCGAACGTCGCTTCGTCTCCCAGATCCTGTCGGGCTCTCTCCTCCAAAGCTAGGAATGCCACACCAAGGCGCGGTAGAGCGTCGGCGTCGAGAGGAGTCAGCACGGTCCGCACGTAATCTCGCTGCAGATCCGGGACGGTCAGTCCGAGAGCGGCCAGCACGCCAGGGTGAGGCGGCACCAATACCTCATCGATACCGAGTCCTGTCGCGATGTCCGCGGCATGCAGCGGGCCGGCGCCACCGAAAGACAGAAGGGTGAACGTACGCGGGTCGTAACCGCGTTGGAGCGATACCGTGCGCACCGCGCTTTCCATATTCGAGTTAGCCAGGCGCACCACCGCCCATGCCGCTTGCTCCACTGACATATCGAGCGCCAGCGCGATGCGTTCGAGCGCTGATCGGGCGCGTCCTGAATCGAGCGGCACATCGCCGCCCAAAAGCCCTGAGGAAGCGAGACGCCCCAGGACGAGATTCGCATCGGTGACGGTCGGCTGTATGCCGCGACCGTACGCAGCCGGACCCGGCTCTGCGCCCGCGCTCTCCGGGCCCACGTGCAAAGCTCCGCCGGCATCGACTCGGGCAATCGACCCGCCTCCAGCGCCTACCGTCTCGATCGTCAGCATGGGAACGAGTAGAGGGAAACTCGACACTTCACCCTCACCATCTTCGAGCACCTCGCCGGGGACGACCGCCACATCGGTGGACGTGCCTCCCATATCAAATGTGATGATGCGCCGACGTCCCGATTGTGCTGCCACCGCCTGCGCGCCTACGACGCCCGCGGCCGGGCCGCTCAGCACGGTCTGCACCGGTCTCTCGGCGGCTACGTCGGCACGCACTAGCCCGCCATTGGAGTTCATCACATGGAAGTCAGTTACTCCGAGACCCACCACTGCTCGCTCCAGTGCATGGAGGTAGTTGCGCATCGTCGGCATGACGTAGGCGTTCACGACCGTCGTGCTGGTCCGCTCGAACTCACCGTATTGAGGTGCCACCTCGTGCGAAAGGCTTACTGGAAAATCGCATCCCAGCAGTTCGCGCAGCGCCTCGCTCAGACGGACTTCATGTGTCGGGTTCACGTACGAAAACAGAAGACTTACGGCGACCACTTCCGGTGAGAGTGCTTTCACCTCAGCGGCGAGAGCCTGCGCCGCTTCCCGGGTGAGATTTCCCAGCACGTGTCCCCCAAAATCCATCCGCTCCGGCACCCCGAGTCTGTGCTCGGCCGAGACTAATGGCGCGGGCCAACGTGCCCAGAGGTCGTAAATGGACGGGCGGGTTTGACGCCGGATCTCGAGCACGTCTTCGAATCCCGAGGTGGTAAGTAATACGGTACGCGCACCCTTGCGTTCCAAGACTGCATTGGTGGCGACCGTCGTACCGTGCGCAACGGCGCTGTCGGGGCCCGCACCCACGAGACCCAGTCCGTCCACGATCGCAGTCACTGGATCGCTCGGCGTGCTGGGAAGCTTTCGGATGGTCCCATCCGAGGCGAAGATATCCGTAAACGTGCCGCCGGTGTCCACGCCGATCGCCAGGCTGGGTTCGCGACGCAAGCCCACGACGCCCCCTTCAACAGGTCCGAAAGCGGGTTGCTGCAACCCGATCACACGCCCGCCCGGTCGACCCAAGCCTCACGAGTCGACGACGACCATTGTACGACCGGGACGATTCTGCGCGCGACAGCCAACCGGCAACGCCATGGCAGCAGATACGTGAAGACGAGCATCGATGGTGCGAAGCCCGCCAGCTGGGACGTAAAGCCGCTCTATAACGCCAGGAAGCACATGGCCCTGTTGGTAGAATGCCCGCAAAGACGTGGGGGGAAGGAATGAGCGACGTGTCTGCTCCTCGGGCAGAGGGTCCCTCGGTCAAACGAGTCATGGTGGGCACTGATCGTTCCGCCACTGCGGATCGGGCCGTGCGCTGGGCAGCTAACCTTGCAGCGTCATATGACGCCGAACTCCTCCTGCTTCAGATCCTCGTGCCGCATGATGGCAATCCCGAAAGCGTGCCGGAAGAGATTCACATGCAGGCCGGCATTCAACTCCAGCGCTTCGCGGAGGAGCACGCCGGCGCGCGCGGCCGGTCTCTCGTGGTGGTCGAATCTGATCCGGCGCAGGCGGTGATCGATGCTGTGGCGTCGCAGAACGTCGATGTGGTCGTAGTCGGCAATGTCGGGATGGCCGGGCGGAAAGAGTTTCTACTCGGAAATGTGCCGAATCGAATCTCGCACAACGCTCAGTGTACGGTCGTGATCGTCAATACCGCTCGTCCTGACGAAAATTTCGGAAAGACGAAGCAGCGGTCCGGAGCGAAGCAAAGCAGCGCACCAGACCGGCTCGAAGGAGCCCTGCTCGGGCGCGCCTGGCATATTGGCCGCGTGATCGTGAGAACCGGGGTCCGAGAAGTGATGTCACGCTCGCGGTTCGAGAGTGAGGACGCTACCCGTGCCGCCGCGATCCGGGTGCGAGAAGCCCTGGACGAGCTCGGCCCCACCTTTGCCAAGCTCGGACAGATTCTTTCGACCCGTCCTGATCTCATTCCGCCTGCCTTCATCGACGAGTTATCCTCCTTACAAGAGCGCGTCACACCCCTCACCGAGGGCGAGGTGGTAGAAGTGATGGAGGCGGAGCTGGGGGTGCCTTGGGAGGATGTATTCGAAAGCATCGATCCATCTCCACTGGCCGCCGGCACAATCGCCCAGGTCCATCGCGCCACGCTCGAGTCCAGCGAGCATGTCGTGGTCAAAGTCCAACGCCCAACCGCTCAAAACGACATCCTGCAGGACCTTGGACTGCTCGAGTTGTTTGCCGACAAGGCGATGGAGCGTCCGGCGCTGCGGCGGGTGTTCGATGTTCCTGTCATGGTCCGGCATCTCTCCACCTCTCTACGGCGCGAACTGGACTTTCGGGAGGAAGCCGCGAACATCAAGCGCATGCGCGAGGTGCTCAAGCCTTTTTCCCGTTTGGACGTTCCGGGTGTGTACGAGGAGTACTCGACTTCCCGACTCCTGGTCATGCAGGAAGTTCAGGGGGTAGCAATCCGGGATGCCCCGCAGGGATCCGAGCGGCGGGAAGCCGCTCAGCAATTGCTCGAAGGGTACTACCACCAAGTGATGACGGAGGGCTTTTTCCACGCGGATCCTCATCCCGGAAACATGAAGTGGTGGAACGACAAGATTTATTTCCTGGACCTTGGCATGGTAGGGGAGGTTGAAGCCGACGTGCGTCAACTCATCCTGATGCTTCTACTGGCCTTTTCCCAGAGGGATGCCAAATTCTTGAGCGAGATTGTGTTTCTGCTCGCCGGGACAGAAGGGAACAGGGACATCGGAGACACGACCGGGTTCCAAGCTGATCTCGAGGTACTGATCGAACGCTACCGCAATCTGTCGTTACAGGAAATCGAACTCGGGCCGATGTTGCAAGAAATTACGGCCGTCTCCATCCGGCACAATATTCGTCTTCCGGCCTCACTGGCATTGACCGGCAAAGCGTTTTCGCAGATGCAACTGGCTGCCGCCGAACTCGATCCCGCACTCGACCCATTCAAGGTTGCCGAGTCATACATCATGCGGAGCGTGCTGCGCCGGGCGGCGTCATATCTCGATCCACAGACCATCTTGTATGAGGCACAGCGGGCCCGAGTCAGGGTGTCGCGCGTGGTCGAAGCGCTCGAGGGGGCGGTAGGGGCCCGGCCGGGAAGCAACCTGCAGGTCAACTTTCGCGGCACCGAGCGACTCGAGGATACGATCGTTCAAGCGAGTCGACAGCTCTCCCTGGCACTGAGCGCGAGCGGCGCCCTGGCAGTTACGGCCATGACCGCCAACTCGCAGCGCACTCCGCGCTGGATTCCCATCATGATGGGAAGCGTGGGCACCGCCCTGGCCGGTGCCCTGCTGGTCCATCGGCCCCGACGACGGAATTAGCGCCGGTCTGAAACGCGGCGCAGCAGGCGTTGCACGCGTTGCAGATCGCCGGGTGAGGTCAGCATGCGCTCCACCACAAACAGGATTGCTCCCATCACGGCTCCCAGGATCAATCGCTCCAATATTCCAAAAACGTGCCGAACGTTCACGCGCAATCCCTCTCCACCCGGCTAACCCACACAACTTTCACTGTCTGCAGGCACTCTACCAAACCCGCGCGCGATTCCCACAGCCACGACCGCCTGACGGCAGATTAGGGCCGGACCCGCGGAAAAATAGGTTGAGGG
>DAINCT010000210.1:0-6809 GCA_036732245.1 Chloroflexota bacterium
CCACAAAGTCGAGCAGCATGGTCCACAGGATGATCGGTGAATCGCGCATGAAACGCAGTCCCTCGACCGCTGCTCCGATGCTCACCCGTTGGATTCCGCCTACGATGGCCGGCGGGCGAATCACGATTAAAGCGATGAGAACGGTGCAAAACGATGCGGCGTCTGTCGCGTAGACGGCCGCCACGCCGCGCGTTGCAATTATCAGACCGGCGAGCGCCGGCCCGATCATGGTAGCCAGTTGAAACGTCGTGCTGTTCACACTAATGGCGTTCGTGAGGTGTGCTCGAGGCACGAGTGACGGAATCATCGCCTGCCGCGCCGGGTTGTCGAATGAGATCGCACATGCCGCCAGGGCGGTGACGGTGTAGATGACCCAGACGGATACGTGACCGCTCCACGTGGCGATTGAAAGGAGCAGCGACAGCGACATCAGGACCGACTGGGTGATGATCAAGAGGCGGCGCCGATCCAGGACGTCCGCCACTACCCCACCGAAGATCGAGAGCAGAATGATCGGCACGACCCGCATCAGCCCGATCAGCCCCAGGGCAACGGCCGAATTCGTCAACAGATAGACCTGCCAGGCCACAGCGGCCATCTGCATCTGCGACCCGGCAGTCGAGACGAATTGTCCGCCCCAATACAATCGAAAGTCTCGATGCCCCAGCGCCGGGAACGTCCTCGGTTTGGGGTCGGTCAGCTCGCCGGACTCGCGCTGACCCTGGGTGCTCTTCCTCACCTGCCATTGTAGGAACCTTCCCGGGAAGGGGGTGGGATAACGGCGCGTAGACTATGGAATCCGGGCTCTGGTGGGTGGCCGAGTCGCGAGAATGGGGGTGCAGTGCGGGAAGCCGATGCTCGCGAATACGCGGCGATCTTTTGCGGGGGCTTTGTCGGCGCCATCGCCCGAATCGCTCTGGTTCAGACTCTTCCAGGTGGGAACGCGACCTGGCCCTGGGCCACGTTCAGCGCGAATATGGCGGGAGCGTTCCTGCTCGGTTACTTCACCACCCGGCTGCAGGAACGCCTTCCCGTGTCTTCTTACTGGCGACCGCTGCTCGGCACCGGATTCTGCGGAGCCTTTACCACGTTTTCCACGCTCCAACTCGAACTGGTGGCGATGGCGCCACCCCAACTTTCCTGTTAGGAGCAGTCACGCTGGGCTCATATACTACGTTTTCGACCTGGATGCTCGAGTCCCACCACCTCGGGGAAGACGGAAGAACAGTCCTCATGGCCGCGAACCTGTCGCTCTGTCTGGTTTTGGGCCTGCTCGCGTGTGCCGTTGGTCGTTTCGCGGGCGGCGCGCTGTGGTAAATCCCGATGGTCTCAAACTGACGGTCTACCTCGGAGAGCGCGATCGCATTGACGGGAGACTCGTTGCGGATCGCTTGCTCGAACTGTACGGTGTCTCCGCGGTGCAGACGAGCGTATTGCTCCGAGGAGCCGAGGGTTTCGGCTTGAAACATCACCTGCATACTCAACGGTTGCTCACTCTCTCTGAAGACTTGCCCCTCGTGGCGGTCGCCGTCGACGACGAAACGCGGATACAGAGCCTTCTTCCTTCGGTGCAGGCGTTGATCGGTCAGGGGCTAATCACGCTGGAGCGGGTGCGCATCTGGGATGGCAGAAGCTTCGACGAAGGTGCGCCGGTTGCGGTGCCTGGTGACGTCAAGCTGACGATGTACTGTGGCCGACAGGAGAAGGTGGCAGGCGTTCCGGCGTACCGGAAGGTGGTCGACGCGCTCCGCGGAAATGGTGTAGCGGGCGCGACAGTACTGCTGGGCATGGACGGAACATTACGGGGACTCCGCCGGCGGGCAAGATTTTTTGATCGGAATGTCGACGTGCCGCTCATGATCATGGCGGTGGGCGACCGTGCGGCGATTGGTCGGGCGTTACCCGAGATCCGCCTGCTGTCGGTAGATCCGTTCATCACCCTGGAACGGGTGCTAGTCTGCAAACGCGACGGAGTGATGCTGGCCGAACCGCCTCCGTTTGTCGGAAGCGATGAGTTCGGATTGCGTGTCTGGCACAAGCTCTCGGTCTACGCCGGTGAGCAGGCGCGGCACGGAGCACGGCCGCTGTACCTGGAACTCATTCACCGGCTGCAGCGAGAAGGCGCCAGTGGGGCCACGGCGGTGCGAGGCTTCTGGGGATACCACGGAGACCACACGCCGCACGGCGACGTGTTGTTCTCGCTGCGCCGCCGTGTACCGGTTATTACGACCGTGATCGACACCGCGGAGAACAGTGAACGGTGGTTCAAGCTCGTCGACGAGCTGACCGACGAAACTGGATTGGTGACGAGTGAGATGGTACCGGCCTCACGCGCATTTGGGCCCGGTTATGGGCGCGGAGGGACCGAATTGGCGCGCCGGCTGCCTTGAGCCCTCAGCCGGAGATACCGCTGGAACGCTCGAGCTGGGTCTTTGCTGCCCGCAATTCACCGGCGAGGCGTCGTGTGAACGAGCGCGCCACCAGTCGCACGAGCAGACGTGCTCCCCACTCCTTCGCGCTGACCTGCAATTCGTAGCGAAGCCGCGTGGCGGCGGCGTCCGGTCGCAGGCGAAGTGTGTTCTGAAACTCGAATGGCCATCGCTTGCCCTCGAACGACATGGATCTACCCGGATCGAACTGGGTCACGACAAACTGCCATTCCGTTTCGCGGCGGGTTCCCCTGATCGAAGTGGCTACGTGCAGCACGTTTCCAACAGTTGGTAGCTCGTCCGGCGTATACCATGCACGTACCGCGCGGGGCAGCCACCGTGGAATACTCTCCGGCGCAGTGACATGGGCAAAGACTGAGTCAATGGGTGCCCGAATGCTCACCGAGACGGTCGTATTGACGACTTTGGTGCGCGTCTTTACGCGCGATTTCATCGCCCGATTGCCTGTGTCATTGCCCGGTTGTCGTGAGCTCACACGCTCCACTCACACCTATCAAATGGTGGCAATTCAGCCTGGAGTCAATTTACCGCCATGATACTGCGCGGGCCCGAGTCAACAAGATCTGCCGGCCGGAAACTTCCGGTCGGGCGTGCGCCACGTTGCGGCGCCGAAGCGTCTGAACCCGGCAATCCGCGAACGCAGACGGATTGCCCAGCAGGCATCTGAACGCACTTGAGAAGGATCCGGGTGAAGATGATTGACGGGACGGGTTGACGGCGGTACGATGACCCTCGAACCGGGGCCAACGGTTTGACCCTGTGAAAGGTTTACTGCTAAACTTTGGGCATGAATACTACTAAGTCATTGTGCGACCAGGCCACTCGAGTGAGCATGCGTCGCCCTGCGCTGCTTGCGTGGCTCCGCCTGGCGCGAGTCTTTTCAAAAATCGACCACGCTTCATCCGACGAGATGCGCTGCCAAGGACTGAGCCTGGCGCAGTTTGACGTGCTGGCACACGTCGGCGCGCGCGAGGGTGTTACCCAGCAGGAGCTGGCGGATGCGCTGCTCGTCACGAAGGGCAACGTCTGTCAGCTGTTGGACCGAATGGAAAGCAGCGGACTGATCGAGCGCCAGCAGGATGGGCGGAGCAATCGTCTGTTTCCCACGGAAGAGGGTCGGAAGGTCTTCCATTCGATCGTGCCGAGCCACGAAGACCGCATCGTCGAGAAATTCGGCGTGCTCACGGTCGAGGAGCAGACCCAATTGCTCTACCTGTTGCGCAAACTCGACCACGCGCTCGCGTAACGCCGGGTCAAGCACTTCTCCCATGAGCGAGCCACAGTTCTCCCTGGTCCATGCCACGCGACCCCCGAGCGGCGGTGAAGGTCCGCATCCCGGACTTCTCCTCCTGCACGGACGAGGCACCGATGAACACGATTTGCTGCCGCTCGCCGGTGAACTCGACGCGCGACTATTCACGGTGAGCGCACGTGCTCCATTTCGTTTTCCGTATGGCGGATACGCCTGGTACGACCTCGACCCGCGCGGCGTCGGCTATCCGGGAGGCGACACCCTGGCACAGAGCCTAAGTCTGTTGGACCGCTTCATCGACGAGACGCTTGCTGCATACCCGATCCACAGTGACCAACTGTATGTCGGTGGCTTTAGCATGGGAGCGGCCATGTCGGCCACGCTGGCGCTGCTCTTTCCCGATCGAATCGCGGGTGCCTTGGTGCTGAGCGGCTATGTGCCGGCCGAAGCTGGGCTTCCGTATCGACTCGACGACGTAGCCGGACATCGCGTCTTCGAAGCCCATGGCACTCACGATGAAGTCATTCCGGTCGAGTGGGGACGTCGATCGCGCGATTATTTTGCCGGCACATCGGTCGATTTGACCTACCGGGAATATCCCATCGGTCACACAATATCGCAGCGCGAGCTTGAGGATGCGTCGAGCTGGCTGACCGCGATGCTGGACGCAACCGTGTCGTCGCAGCAGCGAGAAGACGCACCTTCCCATTTGGGAAGCTGATCAGGTGCCCGCGTCTGGGACCGTTTCCTGCAACCACCGGAGATACGGAGCACTGATGTCAGAAACGGGCAAAGCGATAATCTCCGGTACGTCGTAGGAATGATGCTCTCGAATACAGAGTTCGACCTCGGCAAAGCGCTCGGCACGGGTCTTCGCCAGGCATAGCCATTCCTGCGCCTCCTCCACGCTGTCTTCCCACCAGTACGTGCTGGTGATCGGGCCGATGACCTGCACGCAGGCGGCGAGACGACTCTGCACGAGTAGCCCGGCCAGCGCTTGAGCCGCGTCTTGAGTGTCGGTTGTTGTCATAACCTGAATCGCGTCCTGCATGGGGCGGTTCATCGTTCGACCGATGCGACCGCGATCAGGTCTTGCAACAACGGATATTTGTTGCGGCAGAGCTCCAGCAACTTGATGAGCAGTTGCGCCGTGGCGCGTGCATCGCTCAGCGCGCGATGTTTCCGCGTGTTGACGATAGCGAAGCGGGTGCAGCACTTGTCGAGGCTGTGGCTCCGATGGAAAGGGAACAGGCGCCGGGAGAGCGTGCACGTGTTCACGTACGGGACGGTGAGCCGCGAACCGTTGGCATGCTCGAGGAACGCCACGTCGAAGGCACGAAAGCTGTGCTCGACCAGTGTCCCGTCTCCCGCAAACTGCCATAGCAAAGGGAGCGCATCGGCGATGGGTGGAGCTCCGGTCAACATGTCCGCGGAAATATGGTGGACCCTTTGCGCATCGGGTGGTATGAGCCGCTCGATCGAGACCAGCGTGTCGAATTCCTCCACGATCTGTCCTGCTCGGACCTTGACCGCGCCGATCTCGATGATGGCGTCCTTTTGAGGGTCCAATCCGGTGGTTTCGACGTCGACGCTAATGAACGAAACCTGATCCAGTGGGATGGAGAGGGCGGTCGCCATTGTCAAAGCTCCGAGAGAAACAGCGGCAACGCAGCGTAAAACCGAGCGGAATCGATTACCTCGCTCGTCGGAACCTGATCGAGCACGGTGTGTGCGAACCGTTCATCGCCGGGACCGAAGCCAATCGAGGGGATATTGGCTTTGCCCATCCAGTAGATCCCGTTGGTGGAGAACTCCCACTTGCCGATTTCAGGCTCCCGCTCGTATATCGCGCGATAGCCGGCAGTCGCAGCCTGCAGCAACGGATGATCCGGCTCGAGTGCCCACGCGGGGAACACTTTGGAGACGGGAAATACGAAGCCGGTGTAACTCGGCTCCTCGTACATCGGAATCTCCACCGTGGCCGTATCGGCCCGTGGCAGCGAGCGCACCTGTGCCAGCACCTCATCTTCGGTCTCGCCCAGCGTGACACGCCGATCCAGGTACACCTGCGCCTCGGCGGGCACGGCATTGAGCGACGGGGAGTTGACCGTAACGTTCGTGGCGGCAATGGTGCCCGGGCCCACGAACGGATGATCGGGTAACGTGCTCAACATGGCTTCGACACCCTCGATGAAGGGAGCCGCGCGATACAACGGATTGTCCCCGAGCCGTGGCATCGCGGCGTGTGCGCTCTTTCCTTTAAAGGTCACGCTTATTTCGATGCGACCCCGGTGGCCGCGATAGATGTTGAGCCTGGTCGGCTCACCGATGACCACGAAATCCGGCCGGATACCTTCATGCTCCACCAGAGCATGTGGCGCGATACCGTCGCACCACTCCTCCATATTGCCGAAGTAATACAGGGTCCAATCGCGTAGCAGTCCCAGCCGCTTCAAGGCAGCCATGGCATAGATCATGGGCGGCGTCGAACCTTTTTCGTCGCATGCGCCTCGCCCGAAGACGACGCCGCCCTCTTCCTTGCCCTGCAGCGGGTCCCAGTCCCATTCGCTTCGATCCCCGATGCCCACTGTATCGATATGGCTGTCGAAGAGCAGGACTCTCGAACCGTTGCCTACTCGACCAAGGATGTTTCCCATGCTGTCAAATCGAACCTCGTCAAAATCGAGCTCGCGCATACGGGCCGCGCAAGCCTCACCCACGTCGCCGATCAGCGAGTCATAACTCGGTATCGCTATTAGGTCGCGCAGAAAATCCACCATCTGCCGCCCGTGTTCGTCCACGAATTGATTGATCTCGTCGATCGCCTGGCTGGTAACCATACTGCCCTCCCCTATTGTTGTCTGCAGACAATGCGGGCTATTACACGCACGCCCGCGACTGAGCGACCGGCCGACAACCCGACATCCCATCCAGATGCTTTAAAGGTGTTTATCGTCCTGGGTGCGAGATATCGTCCACGTCAGTCGAGCCTTCGGGCGAAACGGATGGCCGGCACACTCAAGATTACTTGGTCGCCTGCAGCACGATAATTTCATTGACGTACGGGTTGGGTACGGATAAGTAACCGCCATCGCCCCAGCCGGTCA
>DAINCT010000211.1:0-6799 GCA_036732245.1 Chloroflexota bacterium
GCTGCTTCATTCCGCTCGACGGCGCGGCGCGCTGTGTTCTCGCTTGACACCTGTGTACGCGCACGTGCACGATGAGAAAACCAACTCCGGTTCCATACCACGGGTAAGGGCACAGCCTCGATGGACAAGAACATGCAGCACATGGGCGACATCTTGAAGGCCGCCATGGACGCGCGCGCGGACCAACCGCGCATTCCTCCCGAGCCGCCCAAGGTCGTGTGTCCCAGGTGCCACGGGGCGGGGTATCTACGCTACGACGTCCCGGCTGACGATCCACGGTTCAGTGAGCTGATCATGTGCGACTGCACGCAGGCTGAGCTCGAGGCCAAACGCCGACAGCAGCTCGAGAAGCGCAGCCTGTTGGTGGGGGACCTGGAGACTAAAACCTTCGAGAGCTGGAAGCAGAAATTCCCCCACGGACGCCCACCGAAGGACTCACCTGATGGCGCATTCCGCATTGCCAAGATATATGCCGAAGACCTGAATCCGGTCGAGAAACCGTGGCTCTTTCTCTTTGGTCCCCAGGGGACGGGCAAGACGCACCTGGCGGCGGCGGTGGCTCACAAGCGTATCGCGCAGGGCCAACCGGCGATCTTCATGAACGTACCCGATTTACTCATGCACCTGCGCCGTGCTTTCAGTCCCACCAGTGAAGTGACGCACGACGATCTCTTTGAGAGCATACGTACCACCCCCATGCTGATCCTCGATGATCTCGGACGGCAGCGCGAAACGGAGTGGGCCCAGGAAAAGATGTACCAGTTGATCAATCATCGCTATAACCTGCGCCTGCCCACGGTGATCACCATGAACGATGATGCCCATGAGATCGACCCGGTGATCTGGTCGCGTATCAACGATATTCGACTCACGGTACGGTGTGACGTGAAAGGCCCGGACCAGCGCACGAGTGATAAACAGCCGGTCAAGTCATCTAATGAAGACCGGCAAGTGGGTAAGTATCCGAACAGACCGCGCGGGTAGGTCGATCACAAGCGACGCCGCTTCGATGACCGATCTTTCAGACATTCAATCCTCTCTCGATATTGAGGTGCGCCAGAACCTGGCGGCATATCTTCGATCAGACCTTCCCCTTTCGGACTTCAAAAAATGGTTCAGCGCAAGAACTTGGGATGTGGAAAGCCGGGGCAATCGTAGCGACGTGGAACTCGCTCATAGCATTCAAATCCGTCTCATCGAGTTCTCCAACGGGGACTGGACCGAGGACGAACTGAAGGACATGCTTCGCCCGGTGCTGGAAGCTTATACTCACGAGACCTCCGTGTAGATGGTCGTCTCACGATACTGCAAGCGCTTGCCGGTCGTCTTACTGATTACCGGTGCCGTCTACTTACGGATCTCTATCGCCCGATAGGCGCTCCAGGATTTCCGCGGCGCGGTGTAAGGTCTCGAGCTCGCCGGGTGGCAGGTGGAGGAGCTGCTCGCCCAGGTCGCGGATGCGACGCTCGCGTCCCTCATCCAGCACCCGCTTCCCCTCCGGGGTGGCGTGTACCCGCACCACGCGCCGGTCGGTGGGGTCTACCTCGCGTTGCACCAAGCCCTCATGCTCGAGCGAGGTGATGAGCCGGCTGATGGTCGGGAGCTGAACCTGCTCCGCCTGCGCCAGATCGGAGATGGTCACCGGTCCACCGAAGACGATGACCGATAGCGCCGAGAGACGGGGTGCGCTCAGGCCGCTGGCGGGATCCTGCCGCCGGACGTGGCGAAGCAGATGGATCGCCGCGGAATGCAGCCGATCCGCCACCGCCAGGTGGTAGGAGAGCTCGTCAGATTTGCCACTTGCATTCTCATCCATGCTCCAGTATAGTTTACTTAGCTAAGCTAAGTATCAATCAGGAGGAATGCATGAACGCGACCAAGGATCAAACGACCGATCGATTCTTCGAGGCTATTCAGGGAGATGACGTTGCCACGGTCGAAGCGCTGCTGGCGAGCGATCACACGCTGCTCGACGCGCGGTCGTCCGCCGGACTTCGGGCTGTGACGGCTGCGACCTATAGCGGCGCGACTGCCAGCATACAGGTCCTCTTCGACCACGGCGCGGAGCTCGACATCTTCGATGCTGCTGCATTGGGCGCAACGGATCGCCTGCACGACCTCCTGCACCTCCAGCCCGAGTTGGCTCATACCTATAGCGATGACGGCTGGACGGCGCTCCACCTGGCCGGGCACTTTGGCCGCAACGACTCCGCGCTGGTCCTGCTGGAGCACGATGCCGACCTGGGGGCCATCTCCCACAATCGCAACGGCAATACGGCGCTGCACGCCGCTCTGGCGGGGCAGCAGGCCGACACCGCCAGAATCTTGATCGAACGCGGAGCGGATGTCACCGCTGCGGACGCCGCCGGCTTTACACCGCTGCACCTGGCGGCGCACGAGGGGAATGTCGCGTTGGTGCAAACACTGCTAGATGCGGGTGCCGATCCGCATGCCCAGACGGCGGACGGCAAGACTCCACGCGACATGGCCGAGGCGGAAGGCAACGGCGAGGTTGCCCGCCTGCTGCCCCAGTAGCTGTCGGTTGTCATAACTCTCGCCGTATGGGGTAGGCGCGCCTACCCGCCCTTGATCACACAACGTCCGTTCTGGGTTGAAGTCGCGTTCACGTGCGGCCCGTCCGTCACGAACACTGTGCGGGGTTGAGTCGGGCGCTTGAAGCGCAGCAGCAGGTGAGCGGTGCCGTTGGCCTTGATTCGCGGCACGAGGAAGCCGATGTAGGTGGTCTGCGCGCCGCTTGCGCGGTCGATCACGAACCGGGTCGACAGGAGTGGATATTCATGGGTGACCAGCCGCAGGGCCGGTCCGTACAGAATCGCACTACCGGCGTGGGACATATTGTTGTGCACCGACACCGCGGCACGAATGGCGCCGGACGGCAAGACGCTGGTCTTACAGGAGAGGGCAAAGGGTGGTGGAGGGACACTGGACCCGCCACAACCGGTCACGACCGATAGAAGGACAGTGAGCGGAAGGAGCGTCAACGACAATCGCTTCACGCCTCAGCTTACTCGACCAACCGTGCGAAGCGGCATACATCGTGCACAATAGGGACGCTATGGCTACCACCACCACGACACCCCCACCACCGGAGCGTCCGGATTCGAATCGCCGCTGGGTGTTGCCGGTTGTTCTCGCCGTGATCATCATTGCCGTCCTGGCCGGCGCCTTCTTTGCCACGCACCCGCATGTCTTTGGTGGAGGAGCCACCAGTACGCCGACGGCCACACCCACGCCCAATGTGACAGCCACGCCGCTTCCCGGTCCCACCGGGACGCCAAAGCCCGGACCGACGGCTACGTCCAAACCCGGCCCCACCGGGACGCCCAAGGCGGCGTCCACTTCAACCCCCAAACCTGCTCCCAGCCCGACCCCAAAGCCGACGCCGAGTCCCACGGCAACGCCGAGTCTAACTCCTACAACTACCGGGTAAGAGATTTCGTCGCGCTTGACTGGTATTCTAAAGATGATTCAAGGAGGCTGAACAATGAACCTGACCGTAACCCCTCGAGCGTCGGATGAGCTGAAGAAGGCGATTGAAGCCCGACGCCAGGAACAAGAGACAGATACTGTGCGCGTGATGGTGCAGTCACAGTGCGGCTGTGGCTCCGCTCACTTTGCCATGGGATTCGATGACCCCGAGGAGGGCGACGATCGTCTGGAGCTGGGTGAGTTCACGCTGCTGGTCGACCCGTTCTCCGCTCCGTTCCTCGATAACGCGGAGATGGACTACTCAGACGATTTGATGGGCCAGGGCTTCCGCATCAATGCCGCCAACGGTGGTGGCTGCGGCTGCGGTGGTGGTGGCAACGGGCACGCCCACGGGCATCAGCACTAGCAACCGATCGGCGCCGGGGTTTGGCTCGTATCCAAGCCCTTTTCGCTATGCCAGCACCGACGTAATCGCCGGGATCGCTTCCCGTGTGGCTGTGACGCCCTGCTGGTAGCAGAACTGTGCGCCGACCATCGAGTTTGGGCCGACCCTCCCAAACTCGGGCCAGATCGCCACATCCGCATCCGTGGCGGGTAGCGGCGGGTCGAATGAGGCGGCAAACAGCCGGCAGCCAAAACGGAACTGGGGTCGCAGGCCCGCTGATGTGCAAGTGGAGATTCTACCCAGCCGCTCCAACACGGGTTTGGTCCAGGGACGCCGGCGCAGGAAGCGCGGCGCCAGGTAGTTGTAGCCGAGGCAAACGGTGATCACCCGGTCGGCGCCGAGCGAGCGCGCAACTCCTACCGGCGCCGTGTCGAACAGCCCGCCGTCCACATAGAAGCGGCCGTCGATCGGCACCGGCCGCGCCACGAAGGGTAACGCAATGCTGGCCTCCACGGCTCGTAGCACCGGTCCGTTCGTGATTACTGTGGGCACACCGGTCTCCATATCTGTTGCCAGCACCGCAAAGGGCAACTCCAGGTCGTCGAAGGTCTTGCCGTCCCCGGCGTCGTGGAGCAGGCGTGCAATCGGGTTCCGCCGGTCGGCACGCAGCCGTCCTCCAAAGTAGAAACGCGCGATATCGAGCGGGCCGGCCTCGCCGATGACCTGTGCCATGCGCTGAGTCGGCATCCCGGCCGCCAGGGCGAGGCCGAACATTGCACCCACACTGGCGCCCACCACCAGATCGGGCCGGATACCCGCCTCGTCCAACACCCGGAGGGCCCCCGCATGGGCACAGCCCCGAATGCCTCCCGCTCCCAGCACGAGCCCGAGAGTGGCGCGACCGCCGTGCTGCGAGACGAGTTCCTCGCTTTTCAGCGACGTTCGAGCGATCGTATCCTCCATGGTATGTTCTACCTCACGATAGGAGGTGCACTCCAGGGTGCAAGCTGACCAACCCCGGCAGCGATGTCGTTCAGGCCGCGGCGCTGCCGGCCTTTACGTCCTCGCGGTCCCCTCGCTGCCTGTCCTCACAGCCGCATCGGGTTCTACCGGGTTGACGGAGATGAGCGGCAGAGCCAGATCGCGAATTCGTGCGAGGACTCCATGAAGCTCAGACTGATCCCGAATGTATCCAGACAGCATGGACGTGCCGTCCTCGCTCTGCGTAATGGTGAGCCCGTCCAACCGTTCCGACCATGCCGGATCGATCTGGCACGCAAGGCGGATCTGGTAGTAGGTAGCCGTCATCGGAATCCTCGGCAGATTAGGGACTTCTTCCGTGTGTTTCTCCTTCTCGTGCAGCCAGGACGAGGAGACTGCGCTGTTGGAGCAAGCCGGGTACGCTCTGGTGTCCCGTGGCAATTTCTAGTCTGCTCCTGGAGATCGTCACTGACCACGAAGCTTCCACAGTATGCCCCACGCAAATGTCTGGCGTCCGGGATGCGTGGCATGTTGGTGGGGCGCCGGTCCTCACGAAGCAGGTACCTGCGGAAGGCGTCGAGGTTCTACGTGGTTGCCCATTACTCCGCTATCTTTGTAGTCGGCTATCGGGAGCGAAGTCAGATGGGTCACTCAGCGCATGGGTGTTGCGGCGAGCAGATCTTGCACAAAGCCCTTGATCGGACTCTGTATGGCGGCCCGCTGCAGCAGATCCGTCATGGCGGCACCTTCGTCCAGGAAGATCCGCACGTAGCCCTCCGGTGCAGCCAGCTCCAGCGACTGACCAAGTGCTGCCTGTGCGGCATCCGTATCACGGAGGGCGTCATGCGCCAGGGCCTGTAGCGCGAGGGCCTTGATGCGCAGCCACGGCAGGTTCCTCGTCTGGGCTTTGGCGAGCTTCTCGTCGACCAGATCCAGCGCGTGGTGGAGCGCGCGTGTATCGGACGTCGATCGGCCCTGCGCGATGAGCACCTGGATCGGCGCGACGTCGAGATGCTCGTACTCGTAGACGGCGAAGAACGCACTGTGCGCCATGTACCCCAGATGGGGCCGTTCCTGCTTCTGACCGGCATGCTCATGCCAGTGCATCGCCGCGGGGAGGTTGCCCTGTGCCACCCACACCTGGGCCTCGAACGCCTCGATCATGCCGACGCTCCAGGTATCTCCGAGCGATCTGAACATCTCTTTGACCTGCCGCGCCGCCGCCAGCGCCCCGTTCAGATCCCCGCGTGCCTGCTCGACCCGTGCCAGCACGATCGACGTCACGCGTTCGGCCTCTGAGTCTAGTATCTCCGTTTCGCCATGGGGCGCACGAGCGAGAGTGATGTGACGTAGCGCCCCATCCAGGTCGTTCTGCTCGCGGAGCAGGTCCGCGACCGCAGCATGCAGGACCGGCCCGACGACCTCTCCGGAGTGATGGGCACGCGCGTCTACCCAGTGCAGCAGATCCTCACAGGTCGCCAGTGCGGCGCCGAGCGCGCCCTGCATCCGCTCCATAAACGCCTGGTTTTCCCCGGCGACGAGGGCGAGATCCACAATGCCCTGAACAGTTCCCACTGTAGCCACGCCGGCATACGCCCGCTCCGCGCCTTGCGTGTCACCCTGCAGCAGAGAGGCCAAACCCTGGCTCAGCCCGACGATGCCTCGCAATGCCCAGTCACCATCCGACAGTAGCTCCAGCGCCTGCTCGGCATAGGTCACGACCTGTGCTGTTTCTTCCCGTCGTGCGGCCGAGAGGGTGCGTAGCGCCGCAATCTCGCCCCTGACAACGCGATCGTCCCAGTCGGGCCCACCGGCTTCGAGCGCCGTCTCGGCGCGATGCAGCCACAGGTCCATCTCGTCCCACAGGGGGGGCGCGAGCATTGCCTTGAGAGTACAGAGCCGCGGATTGGCTCGAATCACCGGCTCGGGCAAAGCGGCCATCCAGGTGCCCACTCTCGCTACCGGCACCCCCTGGTCCAGGAG